>JAFSBP010000294.1 GCA_017437205.1 Lachnospiraceae bacterium | reverse complement strand
GCCAGCATGCCGACAGGAGAGATAACTGCCGCGGTTCCGGTGCCGAATACCTCTTCCAGCTTGCCGTCGCGGCCGGCCTGCATCAGGTCGTCGATGGAAAGACGCTCCTCGCGAACATTGTAGCCCCACTTTTTCAGCACCTGAATCATAGAATCGCGGGTAACGCCGGGGAGAACGGTTCCGGTACAGGGAGCAGTCCAGATTTCGCCGTCGATCTTGAACATAATGTTCATCGCGCCGACTTCCTCAACGTACTTGCGCTCTGCGCCATCCAACCACAGAACCTGAGAGTAGCCCAGTTTCTCGGCCTTTTCCTGACCAATCAGGGAGCCTGCGTAGTTTCCGCCGCACTTGGTAAAGCCGGTACCGCCCTGAGCTGCACGGACGTATTCGTCTTCAACCATGATGCGCACGGGGGCAAGGCCGTTTGCGTAATATGCGCCTACCGGTGAGAGGATAATAGCGAAAATATATTTCTTAGAGGTATGTACACCCAACTGTCCCTGATTTGCGAACATGAAAGGACGGATATAAAGGGAGGTCTCGGGAGCAGTGGGGATCCAGTCTGCGTCCACTTTGACCAATGCCTCAATGGCTTCGATAAACATATCAACGGGAACGGGAGGCATGCAAAGACGTGCATTGGAGTTGATCATACGTTTCGCATTCATCTGGGGGCGGAACAGCTGAATGCCGCCGTCTGCAGTGCGGTATGCTTTCAGACCTTCGAAGGTCTCCTGCGCATAGTGGAGCGCAATCGCGTTCGGCTCCATGGAGATCGGGCCGTAGGGAACAATGCGTGCGTCGTGCCAGCCTTCACCTGCATCATAATCCATGATAAACATGTGGTCAGTCATATATTTTCCAAAGCCAAGACTGCTCTGGTCGGGTTTTACTTTCGGGTTCTGTGTTTTTGTGATCTTGATGTCCATGATCTATCCTCCTGGTTGGTTCAAGTATATATTGCGTTTCGCATCCTTTTAGTGGCTCAGTGAAGTTCTCGCAATGTCAAAAAGCAGAGCACTTTGCCTCGGTGAAGCGGTAAACTGTTCTACTGCTTATTATACTCATTTGACGCAAAAATGCAACCCCTAATAGTGAATTGCGGAAATTTAACGAAAATCTAACAAAAGGCAGATGGATAACTTTACACAAAATTAATATAATATTCTTGTTTGATGAGGATGAAAGGAGAGCAAAACCGAATGTATGGTATGGTTTTGATGTGTGCAGTTCTGATGGTGGCGGTAATTATCACCGGAGTTGTTGCAAGCAAAGAAGGAAAGAACGATTTTGTTGAGCAGTAAAAATATTGAGATCGTCTGAAGATGAAAGCGATCAATGTGGGAAGCCGGAGCGTGCAGTGCACACCCCGGCCATTATATTTTTGTGGGAGAACCGTCCGCGATCCTGCGGTGCGGTTCTCTGCAAATACTTCAGTAGTTTAGTAGCTTCCAGCCTCGGCCGCCTCAGCCTTTGCAAGTTTCACAATTCGACTGGTGCCTAGTCGCTCTGCGCCCAGTTCAACAAACTTCTCTGCATCTTCCATGGAGGAGATGCCTCCGGCAGCCTTCATCTTCACATCAGGACCGATGTTCTTCGCAAACAATTCAATATCCGCGAACGTAGCCCCTGCCTTGGAAAATCCGGTGGAGGTTTTAATGTAATCTGCGCCGGCTTCCGTCACAAGCTTACACATGGTTACTTTCTCTTCATCAGTTAACAGACACGTCTCAATGATAACCTTCAAAATGCGGTCACCGCAGATTCCTTTCAGCGTCTTGATTTCATTTAAAATTACATCTGTCTTACCGGCCTTCAGGTCACCGATATTGATGACCATATCGATCTCGTCGGCGCCGTTATTGATGGCATCCTGTGTCTCGAATGCTTTCACTGCAGTGGTGTTGTAGCCGTTGGGGAAACCGATCACCGTACAAATCTTCATGCGCCCCTGCACATACTCCGCAGCCTCTTTGACGAAAGAGGGGGGAATACACACCGATGCGGTGCCGTAAGCGATCGCGTCGTCACAGATTATCTTGATTTCCGGCCAGGTTGCAGTCTGTGCCAGGAGAGTATGGTCAACGCGGGAAAAAATCTCAGTTTTATTCATGGAAACTCCTTTCATTGGGGCAATCGCCCTCTAGTAAAATTACCTCGTCGCCGTCGGATCTACCGCATCTCTCAGCGCGTCTCCGATAAAGTTAATCGCCAGCGCCAGCAAGATGATTAGAGATCCCGCCGGTATCCATAGCCAAGGCTTTGATGTCAGGATCGTCAGCGACTCAGCGCCGTTTAGCATATTGCCGAGGCTCGCGGTTGGGGGCAGGACACCCATTCCCAGATAGCTAAGCGCTGCCTCGTCTAGAATAGACAGGGCAAACACGGAGGTTGCATAGACCAAAATCGGAGCGATCGTATTCGGCAGAATCTCGGAAAAGAGGATGTATCGCTTCGGCATCCCGGCCACCTCAGCACTCTTGACAAAATTCGTCTCGCGCAAGGAGAGCACATTTCCACGCACCAGACGGGCCACGCCCGGCCAGTCCACGAAGCCGAGGATCAGAACGATGTTGGTCAGTCCCGGACCGAAAATCGCCGCGGCAACCAGAACCAGCAGAATGTAGGGGAAGGACATGACCATATCGGTAAAACGCATGATCACCATATCGATCCACCCGCCGAAATAGCCGGCAATCAAACCCAGAACCACGCCGATCACGGTGGAAATAAGGGTCGCCAGAAAGCCTACTGTCAGGGAAATGCGGGTCCCGTACAGAAGACGGGAGAGCACATCACGTCCGACTTGATCGGTGCCCAGCCAATGAGCCACATCGGGAGCCTTGGAAAAGCCACCGGTGGTCCGATTGGGATCGTAAGGCGCAATCGCAGGGGCAAGGAGAGAGAGAAGGACGATCACGCAGAGGAAAATCAGGCTGATGACAGCCGGTTTGTGTTTAAGAAAACGCTTAAGAATCTGTTTATTGTAAGTATTGGAAGGATTGCTCACAGGTTTAATCTTCATATTCAATCCCCCCTTACTTGTACGAGATGGTGGGATCCACCAGCGCATATAAAATGTCCGTGATCAGATTTCCGACCAGTACAACGATCGCGGACAGCAGGCAGACGCCCATGATCACCGGATAGTCACGATTGAGAATAGAATTCATGGTCATTAGTCCGAGCCCCGGCCAGGAAAAGATTTTTTCCACGATGATCGAGCCGCCGAACAGGGTAGGAATCTGCATTCCAATGACGGTGATGATCGGGATCAGGGCATTTCGGAGCGCATGTTTATTGATCACGCGCCTTCGGCCGATGCCTTTGGCGGTTGCGGTGCGCAGGTAGTCAGACTGAAGAATTTCCAGCATGGCACTGCGGACGTAGCGGATGTTTGCGCCGGCGACGGACACAGCTAAGACGGTGACCGGCATGACCATGTGTTTTGCCACATCGAGGAAACCGCCGTCAGTGCCCAGCGTCGTCATACCGCTGGAGGGCAGCCATCCGAGACGCACGGTAAACACATAGATCAATAGGAGGGCAAGAAAGAATCCGGGGAGGCTTATGCCCACAAAAGACAGAGTGACCACTGCGTAGTCCCGTTTTTTGTACTGATGGATCGCGGAGAAGATTCCGGCAGGCACGGCAATGAAAAGACCTACAATCAGAGACGTTCCCATCAGAAGCAGTGTGGGGCCGATGTGGGAGCCGATCATCGTCGCAACAGACTGATAACTCTTGATGGAGGTACCTAGATTGCCCTGCAGAAGCTGCTTGATCCAGATGAAATATTGGACGATCACCGGTTTATCCAGTCCGAGGAGGATCTCTTTGTTGGCGATGGCTTCCTCGGAGACGCGGGGACCCGCAAGCATCTCAAGAGGGCTACCCGCGAGACTCATGATCGCGTAATCAATGATTGTGATTCCAATCAGCACCGGAAGGGCGATCAGAATGCGTTTAATGATGTATTTGAACATGGAAGAATCTCCCTTTTGCCGAAAACCATGAAAAAGGCCTCCGGGCATTTGTTGGTAAAATGTAATAAAGGCAGTCGTTTATGACCGGGAGGGCAGACCGGTTGAGTAGGGGCAGGCCACGAAACGTCCGGGCTCTGCCTCAATTAACTGCATCTGAACCTCGCCGCACTCGGGGCGGGCGTAGGGACAGCGATGTCTGAAACGGCAGTCGTCGGGAATGTTCAGCGAGCTTCCCACCTCGCCGGACAAAATATCCTGACCATTATCCCGAAGGGTGGGGTCCGGAACAGGAGCCGCGTCGCGCAGCGCCTTAGTGTAAGGATGAAGGGGATGGGAGAACAGGGTGTCTGCGTCAGCCAGTTCCACAATCTTTCCCATGTACATGACGGCAATGCGGTCACTGATGTAACGGACTGCGCCCAATCCATGTCCGATGAACAGGTAGGTTAGTCCCAATTTTTCTTTCAGGTCTTTCAGAAGATTCAAAATTTGCGCCTGAATGGACACGTCCAGAGCACTCACCGGCTCATCCAGCACGATCAAGCTGGGGTTCAATGCGAGCGCACGGGCGATTCCGATGCGCTGGCGTTGGCCTCCGGAAAACTCATGGGGGAAACGATCTTTAGCAGACCGGGAAAGTCCTACCATATCAAGAAGCTCATCCACCTTTGCAGGGGCTTCTTTTTTTGTGCAAAGACCGTGGTGGATCATTGGATCTGCCAAAATATGAAATACTTTCTTGCGCGGGTTTAAGGACGAGTAAGGGTCTTGAAACACCATCTGCAATTTTGTACGTTTTTCACTGAAGGCGGAAGGGGACATTTTGGTGATATCTTCGCCCTCGAAGATCACCTGTCCGGAGGTGGGCTTTTCCAGTCCAACAATCTGGCGGCCGATGGTGGATTTTCCGCAGCCGGATTCTCCTACCAGCCCCAGGGTCGTCCCTGCTTCAATGGAGAGATTTACACCGTCCACCGCCTTGATCTCGGCAACGGTGTGGGGGATGATCCCGCCCTTTATCGGGTAATACTTGACCAAATCTTTAAGGATGAGCTGTTCAGCCACGGAGAGTCACCTCCTTTTCGGCGGGAGAATAGAGCACACAGCGAACTGCGTGGGCTTCTCCGGCTTTGAATAACATTTGGCCTGCCTCCGGTGTTCGACATGCTTCATGGGCGTGGTCGCAACGGTCTGCGAACCGGCAGCCAACCAGCTCTTCGTAGGATTCCGGAACAGAGCCACGGATGGAAAACAGTTTTCGATCCGGGCTATCGTAAATGCTGGGCACGGAGCCTAAGAGTGCTTTCGTGTAGGGGTGCGCCGGAGCATTGAACAAGGTAAACACATCGGCGGTCTCCACCACCTGCCCGGCATACATGACCATCACCCGATCGGCCATCTCGGCAACGAGGCTGAGGTCGTGAGTGATGAGGATCATGGACATATTTAGTTCGTGGACTAAATCGCGTGTGAGTTTCATGATCTGCGCCTGGATGGTCACATCGAGGGCAGTGGTCGGCTCATCGGCGATCAGCAGCTTCGGACCGCAGGACAGGGCGATGGCGATCATCACACGCTGGCGCTGTCCGCCGGAAAGCTGATGAGGGTATTTTTTCATCATGGTCTCTGGATCCGGAAGACCGGCTTTTTTGAGCAAATCGATGGCTCTCTCAGTTGCGTCATCCTTCGTCAGCCCCAAGTGGATGCGAAGAGATTCGGTAAGCTGTGTGCCGACGGTGAACACCGGGTTTAAACTGGTGAGGGCATCCTGAAAGATCATGGACATCTTCTTTCCGCGAATGCGGTTCAGCTCCCTTTCCGTCATGGAGGTCAGTTCCTGTCCGTCAAATAAAATACGGCCTCCGGTGATCTGACCGTTTCTGCTCAAAAGATTCATAATGGCAAGGGAAGTAACGCTCTTTCCACAGCCGGATTCTCCGACAATACAGAGGATCTCGCCGGGATCAACGTGGAAAGAAACGTGGTCGACCACAGTATTCAGTTGACGGTCGTCGGTGCGAAAAGCAACCGACAGATCCTGTACATCCAAAAGATGTGCCAAGGCCGTTCCCTCCTTAGAAAAAAGTTATTGCTCAATGCTCCACTGATGAACATTGATAAAGCTACCGTAAGCATCGGGTGTAGCATTCTTCAGACGATTATTCACGGCGCCGAGTGCGCGGATAACATACACACAAATCAGCGGGCAATCTTCCTGAACCGTACTGTTGACAATTTCATAGCAGTCGGTGATGGCGGCAATATCGCTGGTCAGCTGGGTGTCCGTCAGTGCCTTGTCGATGGCATCGTTCTGATACTTGGTCCAGCCGTCTGCAGTCAGGATCCAGGAAGCGTCCGGATAGGGATCCACGGGTGCGTAGGAATACTGTACGACAAACATGTCGCACTCGTGATTTCCGGCGGCCATCAGCAGGGAGGACAGATCCAGAGGGGTGACTTTCACCTTGATCCCCACATCTGCCAGCTGCTGCTGGATCACCATGGCCACATTGTTAAAGGTAGTATCTCCGCTATTAATATAAAAATTCAGTTCCTTGTCAGCGTCCCAGCCGTCAGCCTTCGCTTGTGCGACTAGATCCTTTGCTTTTTCAGGATCAAAGGTAACGGGTGCGACTTCTTCACTGTAGAAGGGACTGGCGGTAGAGAGGAAGCCGTCTACGACTTCGCCCGCTCCGCCCAGCAGGTTGGTCACGATATTTTCACGGTCAATGGCGAGGAGGATCGCCTGGCGGATGCGTTTATCCACTTTCTCGGTATTGATAAACAGGGACTGGTGGGTTACCGGTTTTGCAAAGGAAGCGGTTACATTTGAAAGCTTCTGAACAGCTTCGTAGTCTTCCTGCAGAACAGCAGCCATGGTCGGAGCCAGAAAATCAATCTCACCGATGGTAAGTCCGGTCAGAAGCTGGCTGGAAGCCACGACGCGAATGTTCAGCTTCGGAATCTTCGGTGCACCCTTAAAATAGTTTTCGTTTGCCTCATAGGACAGATAATGGTTCAGATCGTAGCTCACCAGCTTGTAAGGACCGTTCACCACAGTGGGTGCGTTGAACCACTCGTAGGAGGCCAGTTCAGCTTCGTGGACCTCGCCCAAAATGTGCTTCGGGACAGTCAGAATGTAACGTCCGTAGGAATTCTGGAAGGTGGTCAGCGCCATGGGATACTTCGTGGTGAACTGAACCGTCTTCTCATCCAGTGCAGTCACACCGGAGATCTCGGTGGCTCCTTCTTCTACCCAGCCGTCATCACCCACGCCCTCAAAGGCGTAGAGTAACATGGAAGTATTCGCGATTACGGGGCTGGCATAGCGAAGCACAGTGAACACCAAATCATCCGCGGAGACGGGGGTGCCGTCGGACCAGTTCGCATTCTCGTCGATTTTTACGACAAAGTGAATATTGTCCTCGGTGGTGATGGAGGAGGCCAGCATTGGCTCAAACTCCAAATCGGAATTCAGTTCGCAAAGCGGCAGAAACTGCAGTGCGCTGGAATACTTCACAATCTCAGTCGCGTCCATCAACAGAGGGTTGATCGTACCGACCGGGTCGGTGACGCCGATATTCACGATATTCGGGTCAGAGTTGTTATTCTCGCCGGTAGGATTATCGTCCGGAGCGGAACAGCCGGCAGCAGAAATCACCATAATCATGGTCAGAATCAAACAAAACAGTCTATGGGTCAGTTTTTTCATTGTCAAGTCCTCCTGTGAAGTAAATAGGCAGAAAGCATCCCCTGCCTCCTGCCTATCGCTATAAGTATAAAAAAAAATCCGGTTTTTGTCAATGTATTGAGCGGAACAAATTGGAAAATTAAGAGTTGTGAAAATTCGCAGGTGACAGTGCAGGCAAGGTATGTTATGATAGATAAAAAATATCCCCCCTGGGGGGATACGGAAGGAAGAAAATGAAAACAAAACATACTGCCACTGTGTTCGCTGTTCTGGCAGCAGCCTTATACGCAATCAATGTACCGTTCAGTAAACTGTTTTTGACGGAAGTTTCTGCCACAATGATGGCTGCATTTCTGTATTTGGGAGCAGGAGTCGGACTGCTGATCTACGGATGGATCGCGGGGGAAAAGGAGAAGCTGTCCGGGAGACTGGTCATGGCGATTCTGCTGGTGACGGTCGCAAGCATCACTTTAAGCTTTGAGGGAGAGGGGCTCTTTTCCGGTTTTGGGAGTTTGTTGATTGCACTGGTGATCGGTGAAACGATCCCCGGGGTTTACTTGATTCTTTTCGTCATGCTGCTGGGGTTTGTGGCTTATGGTCTGAGCATAAATTTCTATATCAAAGCGTAGAAAGAATTGGGCGCGGCAAAGACCAGCGCATATTATTCTGTTGCGCCATTTTTAGGTGTGTTTTTCGGCATCTTGTTTTTGGGAGAGCGACCGGGGATAAGGTTTTATGCAGGGCTTCTGATTATGGTGGCGGCCACGGTGCTGATGGTGAAAGATACGATTGCGCTGCAGCACACCCATGAACAAACCCACGTGCATACTCACGAGCATCGTCACGGCGATCTGGTACACTCCCATGCACATGAGCATGGTGAGGAGTAAATGCTGCGAAATTATATACTGCATTTTAGCAATAAATCAATCTAACGATATAGTGAGAAAAAATGTTGCCACAAATAAAGAACTGTGTTAGAATAGTGATATACATATGAGTGGAGGATATACCATGAGTATTTGCTATGATAAACTATGGAAGCTTCTTGTTGAAAAAAAGATGAATCGCACGGAATTGAAAGAGCAATCAGGGATTAGTTTCAACGTGTTGGCAAGAATGGGAAAAAATGAACCGATTTCGTTCGACAGTATTGAGAAGATATGTAGAAGCTTGGACTGCGATATTAGCGATATTATTG
>JAFSBP010000293.1 GCA_017437205.1 Lachnospiraceae bacterium | reverse complement strand
TGACTGACATCTAGTGCCTCATAATACGCTCCAGACAATGATACTATTTTTTGCAGTTGCTTCTGCATCCTTAACAAATCTAATGCATTAATCTTTCCATCACCGCTGACATCCCCATAAATCACAACCGTATACGTATCACTCACTTCACCATATCGATCATAGAGCTTAACCACTGCTCCGGTTCCGATATTCGCGGTGTCCGCAAGCACCGTCTCACCGTCCGATCCATAGATTTCGTAAGTTCCATCCGCAATCGTCAGTTTTTCCATAAATGCTGCTTTCGTCAACGGATATTCATTGATTCCGGTGATGTGTTTGTTTTCTCCGATGGTAAAATTCTCAGAGCCAAGCACCGGCTTTGCATTGGGATCCACATACTCTACCATGATCTTGTATTCGGATACAGTCTGTCCATCCCTCGCCGTCACCTTGATTACAATCTCACTTCCATTGCCTTGACCTGCTCCACCGCCGATGATCTCCCTCGTCGCCTCCGGATGGCGGGGTACTGCGGTCACAACAACATCTGCCTGCTCTGTGGGAATCATGAGCTTATAGTCAAACACATTCGGGTCAAAGGCCGGTTCAAGTCTGCCAACTGATAATTCCAAATTGCCAAGCGCAGAGTCTTCTGGCCGCTTTACAGTCACAGTGTATGTCCTCTCGTCACCATTCTGCGCTGTGACAAGCAGTGTATACACATTTTCCCCAATCTCCACCGTATGTTCGCCTACTCCGGCGATTACCGCTGTGCTGTCCTTGGGAAGTGCACCCAGATTAATCTTATCGGTAAGCGCATCTACATTTACGGTATATGAATTGGTGTTCATGTGAAACTCACTGATCGGATTTCCGCTCACACTGATGGCGTGAAGCTTATTATTCGGACTTCCGGTCTTTGTGGGCTTCGGACAGGGCTCATCCGGCATGTTCTCATACACAGGAATGTAGAATACAAGATTCTGCTGCTTTGACTCCGCATTGTATGCGCGGGCGTATGCATGTGCCTCCGAGGCCGCCCCCTGAATATTTGTCATATACTGGTGCTTATAAGTGTTATTCGGCGTAACATTGAACCGCTTCAAATACAATGTATTTTGCCCGCGTGCCACATAATTTTGAGCATAATACATCGCTCCACCGAGAATTGCCTTATATCTGCTATTCCAAGGGCGTCCGTAGGAGGTATTCCCTTTTCCCTCGCCGCCGGCCCACCAAAGGCCTCTCTGATTGGGCGTCAGTCCGTCCTCCGCAAACGCCTGTACGTTAAAATAATTGTACAGACCTTCATATCCCGGCTCTTTACCCGAGATGCTGGCACTGGTTCCTGCAGTACCTATCTCCAAGCGAATGCTCGCCGCCAGCACATAAGGGCTGACCTGGCAAATTTCCGCCACTTCCATCAAAACTTCTGCGTAGGAGTAGGTCTGTCCATCCTCATCAACAAAATCCTCTGCCATAAAGGTACCTGCCATGATTGCTTTCACACCCTCGATTGTCTGCACCTCAGGCTCGTAGGAGTGGGTTATAAACGCAAATATCATGGAACTGTCCAGATAGTTTCTCGGATCCATATAATGGGCAACGATGCCTCTTGATGCCATCGCCCATTTCGGTCCATCCAACCCGTACCACGTACTGGTATTCCAGTCATAAGCAGCGTCAATCGTAGATTTCCATGATGAGATCGCCCCAATAGAAACCAAACTCTTCCAATTTTCGCTCTGCTCATCCAACGAATCGTACCAATCCAATCCGGTTTTCACCGCTACGAACTTCCAGTTGGGATACATGTCGTAGAGCGCAAGCAACTTATCATGATAGCTTTCGGGAAATTCTTTCAACAGTTCCTGAAATGACGGCAGTTTTTCCGGTGGAATTCCGATATAACTGTCATAAATCAGATAGGTGCTGTGCATGTATCCTTCCAGCAATTTGCCATTATATGTATAACGAATTTTATACCATTTCGCTCCATCGGTAGCAATCTCCTCACCGATGATCGTCACCAACGTCTTATCCGGAAGTGAATCGGACACAAAACCAAAAGACGTTCCGGGACCGGTTCGCACATTGACCGGTGTTCCGTCGGATGATATGATCGCGCTTCGCTCAACATATACTTCTTCGGTCGGTGCCTCCGTCGGTGTTTCCGTCGGTGTTTCCGTGGTAGTACCTTCACTTCCGGTCGTATCCGCCTCAGTTCCCGTGGCACTTTCTCCACTTTCTGTGGCATCTGTCCCAGCTACCGTGGTACTTTCTCCATTTTCTGTCGTATTTATTTCCCCGGACGCAGTCGTACCCTCTGCTCCTTCCGTTGACTCACCAGCCAATTCGCCCTCCAGAGATCCGCTACCGGGCCCATCAGATTCCGGGGCTACCGTCGATGACTCATTCGTCACCGT
>JAFSBP010000292.1 GCA_017437205.1 Lachnospiraceae bacterium | reverse complement strand
TGGCTGTCGGACCGCAGACCATATTCTTAGCAAGCTACCGGGTGGAGTATCTGCATCGGTTGATTCCACTGGCGGATATCAGCGGCTGGGTGCGAAACGGAGCATTCGTTGTCGCAATGGGTATCTGTACAGCGGCAAACGCCTACCATGAGCGGGGCGGACGGAGAGGTGTTGCAATCTGGTTTGCGGCGGCGATCGCACTGAGGGGAATTTGGAATGGAGATGTCACAACCACTTTGATGGATGTGATGTTTGCGGTGGCGAGCGTGTTGGTGGCAGCCATCGCCGTATACACGGTGATTAGCAAAGAGCGTGAGATTGACAAAGGAGGGGACAGATGGGTAAGCGGGAATTGAGAGAAAAGAAAAAAGCATTGCGCGAAGAAAAAAGAAATACCCGCAAACGGCACATGGAATATAAGGTGGCTAACTTTGTTTCCCATCGTGTTCCACCGGGATTTGACTGGGAAAAGGAGCTCGCCTGGATGCGGGTGGCGCTGATCTGCGCGGTGGTATTTGGCAGCTTCCTGTTTCTGATCCGCCTGGGAGTGAGCATTTCCAATCTCTATGAACAGAAATGGGAGCCGGCGGTGAACGGAGGTTATGTATCGACGGGTATCGGGCTGAAGGAAGGTGCAGTGATGCGTGAGGTCAGTGCGGTACTTGAATGGACCCGTGTGGGATTTGCGCTCACCGGAGTTTTACTGGTGATGATGGTGGTTTCCCACTATCGGTATTACCGGCAGGGAAGCATGAGCATTTATTTGATGAAGAGACTTCCCGATGGGAGAGAGTATCATCGGAGAAATTTTAACCTTGTACTCATTCTGGCGGCGGTTTCGCTGGCGGTGATGGTGCTGATGTCATTGACACACTACGGAATGTATCTGTTGTTTACCCCGAAGGGGTGTTTGCCAAGCGGTCACGGACTGAACTTTTGGCTGTGGATGATAGGAGGGGGATTATGATCGAGATCAAAGGATTGACGAAGAGTTATCAGAAGACATTGAATGGTAATTTGGCACTTGCCGATGTAAATCTGAAACTGCCGCAGGGAGAGATCGTGGGTCTCTTTGGCGAGAACGGAGCGGGAAAGACCACACTGATGAAGTGTATTTTGGGGTATTTAAGCTACGCGGGCGAGATTACACTGGACGGGGAACCGATTACCAGAAAAAACATTCACCGCATCTCGTTTGCGACCAATGAGCACTCTTTCTTTCCTAATTTAAGTGCAAACAGCCACGCGGAATTTTACGCGGAGCATTTTCCGAAGTTTAACGAGCGGCGGTTTAAAGGGCTGATGGATTTCTTTGAGTTGCCCTACAAGCGTCCGATAAAGACGTTTTCCACGGGACAGAAAAATCAGTTTGAGGTCATCATGGCGCTGAGTCAGGGCGCGGACTACATCCTCATGGACGAACCCTTTGCAGGCAACGATGTCTTCAACCGGGAGGATTTCTACAAGGTTCTCCTTGGCATTCTTCGTGAGGATGAAACGGTGCTGCTTTCCACCC
>JAFSBP010000291.1 GCA_017437205.1 Lachnospiraceae bacterium | reverse complement strand
CTGGTTGATTTTGTGAAGGGCTACGGTCTGAAGGGTCTTGCGTACATTGCCATTGGTCCCGACGGAACCGTGAAGTCTTCCTTCGCGAAGTTTATGACCGACGAGGAGATGAAGTCGCTGATCGCTGCAATGGGCGGAGAAAACGGAGACCTCTTGCTGTTTGCCGCAGACAAGAAGAAACTGGTACTGGATACCCTCGGCGCACTGCGTCTGGAGTTGGCAAAGCAGATGGATATTATCCCGAAGGATACATTCTGCTTCGTATGGATCACCGAG
Source organism: Lachnospiraceae bacterium (assembly GCA_017437205.1). GTDB lineage: Bacteria > Bacillota > Clostridia > Lachnospirales > Lachnospiraceae > RGIG423. Next base: position 3,343 of record JAFSBP010000291.1, on the reverse strand, counting down.
TTCCCTCTTCTTGAGTATGATGAGGAAGAACAGAGATTCTTTGCGATGCATCATCCTTTCACCATGCCCATGGATGAGGACCTTCAGTATCTGGACAGCGACCCCGGCCGCGTGAGAGCGAAGGCTTACGATATCGTCCTCAACGGTTATGAAATCGGCGGCGGAAGTGTTCGTATCCATCAGAATGATGTTCAGGAGAAGATGTTCGAGAAGCTTGGCTTCACGAAGGAAGAAGCATACGAGCGTTTCAGCTTCCTGCTTGACGCCTTCAAGTACGGTGTGCCTCCTCACGCAGGACTGGCCTACGGTCTGGACCGCGTTGTCATGTTGATGACCGGCTGTGACAATATCCGTGAGGTTATCGCTTTCCCGAAGGTGAAGGACAGCTCCTGTCTGATGACTCAGGCTCCCGGAACAGTGGATGCAAAGCAGCTTGAAGAGTTGGGATTGGATATCAGACTGTTGTCTGAGGAAGAGTAAATTTCGATCAGAAAGGACTGCTGCAGTGTGTGACGGAATAGAGCAATTGCCGCAGTCCTTTTTATCAGTCGGATGTGACTGAAAAATAAAAAAGGAGAATTTTAAAATGGAAGCAATCAAAGAATTACTTGGAACATCTCTGGGAAACATATCTCTTGGAAGTGTATGTTCCGCAATCATCACTTTTGTGATCTGCTACTGTATTGGAAAAATCATTCTGAAGCTGGTGAACAAAGTGATCGACCGTGCAGATAAGCTGGATGCTTATTTCAAAAAACTGATTAAGAATGTCTTGAGAATCGTCGTGTATGTGATTATCGCACTGACTGTGGCAGGGGCGTTGGGAATCGATACGACCTCCCTGATCGCTGCATTCAGTGTGATTGGACTTGCAGTTTCTCTTGCGGTACAGAACACTCTGACAAATGTGGCAGGTGGTTTAATGATTCTGTTCACCAAGCCTTTTGTGGTGGGAGATTTTATTGAGACCAGCGGCATGAGCGGAACTGCGATTGAAATCGGTCTGTCTTACACAAAGATTCAGACTCCGGACAATAAGATCGTTTGCATTCCCAACGGTGATCTGGCAAATACCCGTATTACCGATTACTCTACGAAGGACACCCGCCGTGTAGATTTTACGTTTACCGCATCTTATGATGCGCCGGTTGTTACGGTAAAGAAGGCACTGTATGATGCATTTGAGGAGACTGGATTGTATTTAAAGGATCCTGCATATCAAATCGAGGTATCTAATTACGGCGAGAGCAGTATTGAGTACATCGCGCGTGGATGGGTGAACAGTGCAGACTATTGGACGGCATACTTTGCAATGAACGAGAAGGTTTCCGAGACTTTTGCACGCCACAATGTGGAGATGACCTATAATCACCTGAATGTACATATTCAGCAGTGATGCGAAGTATAAAGCAAACGGCTTTATATTACAATTTCGTGTAGCAGGAGGCTCATATGAAGCTGAATTATAAGAGAACGATTTTTGTCGGAATGGCATTTATGGCAATCAGTGCATTCTGGCAGGTTTACGACGGACTGGTTCCGAAGATTCTGAAGGCAACGTTTGATGTAAATGATGCGGTTTCCGGTATGATCATGGCGATCGATAACGTGCTGGCAGTGGTGATGCTGCCGCTGTTTGGGGCATTGTCTGACCGGACGAAGACCAGATGGGGACGGAGAATGCCCTTTATCTTCTGTGGAACGGTTGCTGCAGCGATACTTTCTCTGATTTTGCCGTTCGCAAATCAGACAAAGAACCTGACGTTGTTCGTAGTAGGGCTTGGCGTGGTGCTCTTTACCATGGCGACATTCAGAAGCCCTGCGGTGGCATTGATGCCTGATGTTACGCCGAAGCCGTTGAGAAGTAAGGCAAACGCGATTATTAACCTGACCGGCACCGTGGGCGGTATCCTGATGTTGGGCGCCATTGCATTGTTGGTGCCTGAGGTGGAAAATCCCAACTACTGGCCTGTATTCATTCTGAACAGTGTGATCATGCTTGTTTGCCTTGCGGTTCTTTTAAAGACGACCAATGAGCCGAAGTTAGTGAAGGTCATGGAGGAGGAGAGTATACTCCTCGGAGTAGAAACGGAAGCTGAGCCTGTGCAGGCGGAGGAAGCTCCGAAGGCGGAGGCTGCGATGGCTCCCGCAGTAAAGAAGTCTCTGATGTTGATTCTGGCATCTGTATTTTTCTGGTTTATGGGTTACAATGCAATCACCACTTCATTTTCCAAGTATGCCGAAGTTTACTGGGGAATGAAGGGCGGTGCATACGCTTACACGCTGATCATTGCGCAGGCGGCAGCAATCATCAGCTACATCCCTGCCGGTATCATTGCAACCAAGATTGGACGTCGCAAGACAATCATGGGTGGAGTTGCCGCATTGGCGATTGCCTTCGGAAGCTGTCTGTTCTTTAAGACCTTCTCCGGAATGGTATTTTTCTTCTTTATCCTGGCCGGTGCGGGCTGGGCGTTTATCAACGTAAACAGTTACCCTATGGTAGTGGAGATGAGCAAGGGACCGAGCGTCGGAAAATTTACCGGATATTACTACACCGCATCTCAGGCGGCACAGATCATCACACCGATCCTGTCCGGTTTTGTTTTGGAGTACGGCTATCTGCTTTTAGACAGGAACAACCCGGATGCAGGTTACGCTTTCCTGTTCCCCTACGGAACCCTCTTTGTGGTATTTAGCTTTATCACCATGTTCTTTGTACGCCACGGTGATGCAAAGGTGGAGGGAAAGAAAGATATTCTGGAAAACCTGGATATCGATGATTGATGAGTGAGGTGCTGACGATGGGGATTATCATTGCGATTGTAGTGCTTGCCATGGTTTATCTGTTTCTGATCGCTCCTAGAATCATTAACCGACCGGATATGTCAAAGTTACACGGTGCGCATTATGCGCACCGTGGTTTGCATGACAATGAGACTGATGCGCCGGAGAACTCCATGAAGGCATTTAAGCAGGCAGTGGATGCGGGCTACGGTATTGAGTTGGACGTGCAGATGACGGCGGACGGTCAGGTGGTGGTCACCCACGATTTCAATTTAAAGCGAATCTGTGGAGTGGAAAAGCAGGTCAATGAATTGACCTATGCAGAATTACAGCAGTATCCGATTCTGAAATCCGACGAGCGGATACCGTTATTCACCGACTTTTTGAAGTTGGTGGACGGCAAGTTTCCGCTTGTGGTGGAGTTAAAGTGCAGGAATGGAAAGGACCCGATTGCTGCCGAGGCAGATAAAATCCTGCGGGAATATAAGGGCGTGTATTGCATTGAGTCCTTCGATCCGAGAGTTCTTCTGTGGTATAAGAAAAACCACCCGGAGGT
>JAFSBP010000290.1 GCA_017437205.1 Lachnospiraceae bacterium | reverse complement strand
CAGCAGCAATCCCTCCCGCTGATCCACATACACTCTCTTATTCACAAAAGCATTCACATACTCGTAAGACAGGTATGCTTCCCCATCTCTTATCTGAGCACGCTCCTCAACCAGCAAATTATTCATCAGGATCGCCGCTTCGTCCGGAGCAGTTACCTGATACAACTCATACAGATCTGCCCGCTCTTGGGATGGACTATAGCGTTCTCGTATATACTTCACTCCGGATACCGCGCAGATCAGCACGATCAATGTGCAGGAGATCACTGCCGGGATCCATCTCTTAGGTCTGTTTGCCATATCATTCCTCCGTAAAAGACACGTTTCATACACATATGTATCATACCACAAATACGGAGTTCTTTCAATGGTCATCCATGCAATTCGATATCACAGACAAAAGAAAAGCCAACCTTATCGCACAGATGCACTTCCTCGATCTATCGGGATCCCGTCCCACACTACATCACCATATTCTTCCGACGCATGATTCAAATCAATGCGAATGATGTGATTCTGCTCATCTGCCACAAAGTCACACATATATTCCCCCTTTTCGCGAATCAAACAGATTTTTACGATATCTTCCAAAGAAAGACTGGCATTGGCAAACGTGATCTCTACACCGGCAGACTGATATCGTCTTAACTGTTCCTCAAACGGGAGGGGTTCCCTGTCTATCCCAACGCAGGAATCGTACTCAGGCTTTTTGTTCATCATATCACCTCCGGCTGCCGGAAGAACGAAATATGTCTTGTAACACATCATATTCTTTCCTCAAGCCATTGCTGTTTCCTTCTTTCTCTGTGCCACTATCATACGTCCTTTCCTCTCATCCCACAAGAATACCCGCGGCAACAAAATGTTTCCGTGCGAAAAAGTGAGGATTTTATCCGCAAAACCCTCACTTTTTGTGTGGATATTTTTCACTTTACATTCTTCATCACTTTGGGTATACTAGGGGATACAATACGAGTATGTCAACAATAGATAGGAAGTGATTATTTGAAAATAGAACGCATCAATGAAAATCAAATCCGCTGCACCTTAAATCGCTCTGACTTGGCCGACCGACAAATTGAACTCAGTGAGCTTGCCTACGGCAGCACCAAGGCCCGCCGTCTGTTTCAAGAACTGATCCAAACTGCAGCCGCTGAGGTGGGATTTGATGTGGAAAATATGCCCTTGATGGTAGAAGCCATTCCCATGAGCATGGACAGTATCGTCCTCATCGTAACCCGAGTAGAAGACCCCGATGAATTGGACACACGTTTTTCCCGTTTTTCTCCCAGCCCAGAGGAGGAATGGAGCGACACCGAACCTATGGACGATTTTATGAGCGGCTTACTGGAAGGTGCTGAACTACTAAAAGAATTGATCCACAAAGACCGCGTAATCCCGTCATCGTCCCAGGATGCTTCGCAGTCGGCCGACCAGCCACAGACAACCGTTGCCCCTACCACTTCCCTCGCCACAGTTCCTACCGCCAGACTGTTTTCCTTTGACAGTTTAGACGCAGCTGCCCACGCCGCAGCTGCAGTAGGCAGTATCATCCTGGTACACAGTACCTTGTACAAAAACCCTTCCAATGATCAATATTATCTGTGCCTGCACTGCGGAGAAGATGAAGATGCTTTTCGCCGCACCTGTAACACCGTGTCTGAGTATGGCACTCTGCGACACAGTTCTGCTGGGGTTTTAGCCTACTGTGAGGAGCACTGCGAAATCCTTATCGCCAATCGCGCATTGGATAAATTGGTAAAATTAGCTTAATCCAGGCAATGAATCGCGCATGCTCCGGTT
>JAFSBP010000028.1 GCA_017437205.1 Lachnospiraceae bacterium | reverse complement strand
GGCGTCGGTGGATGCAGGCATGAATGACGGTATGTGGGATCTGGCTGATGTGTCCATTGAGGCGGGATACGATGAGTCCTGCGACCATGATCTTTTGTGTGCGTACATGGGTAAGGAGCCGGATGTGATGGACGAGAAGCATTTCCTTGCCAGCAAGATTTACGTGGACTATCTTTGGACCTTGTGGGCGAAAGCGAGAGTGCCCTACGATGGTCAGCCCATGGAAGACTGGGCAGTGGAGCGTTACACCCGAATGAAGACGTTTATTGAAGAGTACAAGAGAAGATGAGGAGAGAAAGACGATGACAGCCGGTATTATTGCAGGAATTACTTGGGCAGTTGCAACTGTAGTGTTGGGGATTGCATTGGGGATGAGTCCGTTTTGCTCCACGGAGCAGGCGATTTTTCTTGCCCCCTTTGTGAGTACATTTTTGCATGACGCATGTTCTGCCATTTGGTCGGCCATATATAACGGTGCCAAAGGAAATCTGAAGAATGTCTGGAAGGCATTTCGGACGAAGAGCGGAAAATGGGTAGTGATCGCTGCGGTGATCGGTGGTCCTGTGGGAATGACCGGCTACGTGATGGCGGTAAATTATATGGGGGCGTCCATCGGCGCGGTGGCCAGTGCCATCTTCCCTGCCATCGGATCCATCCTCGCTTACTTTTTCCTGAAGGAAAAGATGAAGTGGTATCAGTGGGTATTTTTGATTTTCACCTTGCTCGGCGTATACGGCTTGAGTTATTCGCCGGATCTGCAGATTGAGAATTTCTGGTTGGGTCTACTGGGTGCGTTGATGTGCGCATTCGGCTGGGGAATTGAGGCTGTGGTTTTGGCAAAGTGTCTGACGGATCCGGAGGTGACCGATGAGTATGCCCTTCAGATCAGACAGACCACGTCAGCGATCGTTTACGGTCTGATTCTTCTGCCTGTGTTAAGGGGCTGGGGATTCACAGCAAGTCTTCTTACACCGGCGACCGGCTGGCTGATTCCCACCATTGCCATCGCAGGCCTGTTTGCGACAGTATCCTACCTGTTTTACTATAAAGCCATCGCGCAGATTGGTGCGTCAAAGGCGATGGCATTGAATGTGACTTATTGCGCATGGGCGATTGTATTTACCGTAGTGATTCTCGCAGATACGTCTGTGTTGACCGGCACAACCATTCTGTGTTCGCTGGTGGTGTTGGTTTGTGGTATCTTTGCGGCGGCCGATTTCAAAGAGATTTTGAGTAAACGCGCTTAAGTCGCATATAATAACAAGAGAAGTCTGGAGAACAAAAAATGTTACTCTATATCGATCCTGGTACGGGAAGTATGCTTTTTACGATTTTGCTCGGCGTCATCGGTGCAGGAATCTATTCATTTAGAATGCTGATGATCAAACTGCGATATAAGTTCAGCGGTGGAAAGATAGAAATCAGTAATTCTAAGATTCCGTTTCTGATCTATTCTGACGATAAGCGGTATTGGACGGTGTTTGAACCCATCTGCCGTGAGCTGAACAAGTGGAAAAAAGATGTAGTGTATTGGACAGGATCGCCTGATGATCCGGTCTTAAATTGTCCTTATGAGCATATAAAGGCAGAATATATCGGCAAGGACAACCGCTCCTTTGCCCGTTTAAATTTAGTGAATGCTACCATCGTTCTGTCGACGACACCGGGACTGGATGTATATCAGTGGAAGCGTTCCAAACAAGTAGACTATTATATACATATCCCTCATGCAGCCAGTGAGATTATACTGTACCGCATGTTCGGGATTGATTACTACGATGCCGTTATGCTGTCCGGCGATTACCAGCTCCAAGATATCCGCAATTTGGAAGCGCTTCGCGAACTTCCGGCAAAAGAGTTAGTGAAGATCGGTATCCCCTATATGGATACGATGGCAAACCGTCTGCCACAGGTGGGAGAGGCACCGGAGCATGAGAGAACCATCCTTTTGGCGCCTTCATGGGGACCTAGTGCGATTTTGAGTGTTTACGGAGGGAAAATCATCGATGTACTGTTAAAAACCGGTTACCAGGTGATTGTCCGCCCTCATCCCCAGTCCTTTACCTCTGAGGCGGAATTGATGGAGAAGCTGATGAATGAATACCCGGATTCCGAGCAGCTAAAGTGGAACCGGGATACGGATAATTTTGATGTACTTCGCCGATCGGATATATTAATTTCCGATTTCTCCGGCGTTATTTTCGAGTTTTGTTTGGTTTATGACAAGCCGGTGATCTACACAGATCCCCGCTTTGATTTGAGTCCTTACGATGCGTGGTGGTTGAATACACCTCTGTGGACGACGTCCGCGCTACCTAGGCTGGGCTACCAGTTGACCGAGGAAAATATGAGTGATCTGAAAAGTCTGATCGACGCCTGCCTGACAGATCCTAAGTACGCGAAAGGGCGCGCTGAGGTGAAGGAAGAGACGTGGGTGTATCCGGGCGAGGGTGCAGAGCGCGCCGCAGCTTATCTGATCAATAAATATGAGGAACTGACTCGGACAGAAGAGGTAAAATAGTATGTCATTGTTTTCAATTTTAGAGACTTTACTGATCGGACCTTTGAAGCTGATTTTTGAAATCATCTTTGAACTGGCACATCGTCTGATCAGACATCCCGGCCTTGCTATCATTGCGCTCAGCCTGGTGATGAATATTTTGGTGCTTCCGCTGTACAAGCGCGCTGATGCCATGCAGGAGAAGGCGCGGGATATGGAGGCAAAGCTGCGTGGCGGAGTAGCGCACATCAAAAAGACGTTTTCCGGCGATGAGCGGATGATGATTCTGCAGACCTACTATCGGCAGAACAATTATTCACCGCTCTCCGCATTGAATGGGTCGGTGTCGCTGTTATTGGAGATCCCGTTCTTCATGGCGGCCTACCAGTTTCTTTCTCATCTGGAAGTGTTAAACGGTGTTTCACTGGGGCCGATTCGTGACTTGGGTGCGCCGGATGGATTGATCGTAATCGGAAGCTTGAGTATTAACCTGCTCCCCTTTCTGATGACGTTTATCAATGTTATCTCCAGTGCCCTGTATCTGAAGGGATTTCCGTTAAAAACGAAGATTCAGCTTTACGGAATGGCACTGTTTTTTCTGGTATTTCTTTACACTTCGCCGTCCTGTTTGGTGTTTTATTGGACGTTAAATAATGTCTTTTCCCTGGGAAAGACGCTGGTATACAAGGTGATCCGTTCACCGAAGTTTGAAGAGCGAAGGTCTTTACGCAAACAGACAAAGACCATGGCGCACGCGGAGCAGGAAGAAGAAGGTAGAGACATCGCGACAGACAAAAAAGGCTTCGTGCTGGGAACCCTATTTTTGACTGTACTTATCGGTGTGCTGATTCCTTCTACCTATATTGCGGCATCGCCCCAAGAGTACATTGATCTCACCTACTTCCATAATCCGTTGTGGTATGTGGTGAGCGCAGGCTGTTTGGCCGCCGGGTTCTTTTTGGTGTGGCTTCGTGTCTTTTACTGGTTGGCGAGCCCCAAGGGAAAGGTCATTTTTGAGAAGGTGGTTTGGATTTTTTGTGGCGTACTGCTGGTAAACTATATGTTTTTCGGGACAAAATTGGGCGTGATCTCATCTGCGCTTCAGTATGAGGAGAGTATGGAGTTTACCGTTTGGGAGTATGTGCTCAATCTGCTGGTACTGACGGCTGTCGGTGTAGCGATCTACTTTGCTTTGAAACATTGGAAGCGGGCGGTTGCGACGATACTTCTGACGGCGATCATCGCAATCACCGGAATGTCCGGACTGAATCTGGTGACGATCAAGACATCTGTTGATGAGATTTCTCAGGATCAGACCATTCAGGAAGAAGTGATGCCTCATTTTCAGCTGAATAAAAACGGAAAAAATGTGATTGTTCTCATGCTGGATCGGGCGATGGGACAGTATATTCCGTACCTGTTAAATGAACGACCGGATTTGAAAGATATGTTTGCCGGATTTACCTACTATTCTAACGTCATTTCCTTTGGCGGATTTACCAATGTGGGTACACCGGCGCTGTTGGGCGGTTATGAGTACACGCCTGTTGAGATGAACAAGCGGGATGATGAACTTCTGGTGACAAAGCATAACGAGGCCCTGAAGGTGATGCCGGTGACGTTCTTGAATCATGGGTTTAAGGTCACAGTCTGCGATCC
>JAFSBP010000289.1 GCA_017437205.1 Lachnospiraceae bacterium | reverse complement strand
CCTAAGAGTCATGCATTTGGAGGCAGGAATCGCTTTGCCCCAAGTGAGCCGGATGCTTTCAGAAACTCCCGCAAAGGTGATGGGATACACTGACAGGGGAGTGATTGAAGTCGGAAAACGCGCGGATTTGGTTCTGCTGGATGGTGATTGCAAGATTGTCAACGTATATTCAGGAGGAGAAGTGCAATGAAAGTAAAGGTTTATGAGAACAGTCAGGAACTGGGACGTGCAGCGGCAAAGCATGCGGCAAGCGTACTGAATGAGCGCATTGCAAAAGGGGAGATGCCCAGAATCATTTTGTCTACCGGAGCATCTCAGTTTACCTTTTTTGAGCATTTTGTGAAGGAAGACGTGGATTGGAGCAAGGTAGAGATGTTCCACCTGGATGAGTATGTGGGAATCTCACCGGAGCATCCCGCAAGCTTCCAGAAATATTTGAAGGAGCGCTTTGTAGATGTGGTAAAGCCCGGCGCATATCACCTGATCAACGGTCAGGAAGATCCGGAAGCAACCATCAAGGGACTTACCGAACTCTTAAATGAGCGCCCGGTTGCATTGGGTCTGATCGGAATCGGTGAGAACGGTCACATCGCATTCAATGATCCGCCCGCGGATTTTGACGATGAGAGAGCATATAAGGTAGTTACCTTGAATGATACCTGCATTCAGCAGCAGATCCACGAGGGATGGTTTAGCTGTCCTGAGGAGGCATTCAAGCAGGCAATCAGCATGACCTGCAAGCAGATCATGAAGTGCGAGACAATCATCAGTGCAGTGCCTTACGCAGTGAAGGCACAGGCAATTCACGATACCCTGGTATGTGACCTTACCCCTGAGGTACCCGCAACCTTGTTAAAGCAGCATGCAGACGTTACCGTTTACTGCGATGCAGATTCCGCATCCAAGGTGAGTGAAGAAGTATTAGCTGCATTTAAGTAATCGTCGTCAGCCTGGTTTTTGGCAGACGGGTTTACTCCCATAATTTGTTTATAGTTGTAGAAGAATGTAGTGTAGTTGCTGTAGCCGACTGCACTGCCGGCTTCCACCGCACTCATCCCTTTTCGGATCAGTTCGGCAGCATAATAGATTCTTTTGACGGTGATGTAGCGATTCACCGTCATTTTCATATGGTCACGGAATCGGTGACACAGGGTAGATTTGCTAATGTACAATTTATTTGCCATATCATCAAGGGAAAAAGTTTCTGTCAAATGTTCATCGATAAATTCCACCATGCGCTGGATCAGCGGATCAATGGAGATCGGCTGGGTAAGGGCATGCTCACGGTTGGAAAACAGCTTGTCCAGTTGAAGAATAAGCTCCATCGTTCGGCTGACGGTGAAAAAGCTTCGATAGCGGTCAGACTCCTTATTTTCAATGATGGAAAGCATCAACCGATCAAGCCCGTATTCGCGGCAAAGCTCCGCGGGAATGATGGGAGAGCGTCGGCTCCAGTCAAAACGTAAGGGGTCAGCCTCCAGCGTCTGGAATGCCCGGGTTAATAGTTCCAGATTAAAATGCAGGACCATGCGCTCGTAGGGAACTTTGCCACGGACGTGTAGCGCGTGAATGTCATTGGGAGCGATCAAAATCATATCTCCCGGCTTTACCTCGTAGGTTTTCCCTTCGATCAGATGTGTCAGAGAGCCGCTGACCAGATAGAGAAGCTCGTACTGGCCGTGCGCCTCCGGACCGAAATAAAAATCGTCATCCTGAACTGTAGTAGTGTGATGATAGAAAAAGCGGTTGCCCACGGTATTAAATCGATGGTTTGTTATCTCCATAGTTCGTTCTGAGCCTCCTTTCGATAGGCGGAAGGTGCTATTCCACGGTAGCGGCGGAAAACATCGCCGAAATAGTTGCTGCCGGAGAAGCCGCATCGCTCCGCAATCTCTCCCATAGACAGTCTGGTTTCGAGGAGCAGTTGTTCTGCGGCGCGCAGTCTGGTCAATGTCAAATATTCCTGAAATCCAAATCCGGTCAATGCTTTAAAGCGTTTAGAAAAATAGGTCTCCTCCATGCAGGCAAACTGCGCCACATGCTTTAAAGTCAGTTCAAAAGGATAGTGTTCGCTGATGTAGTGCGCCGCTTCCTGAATGTGATCTGCACTTTCTCCCTGATAGGTAGACTTCACTGTTCCGTGACGAAGTGCGGTCAACAAAATGTCATACAAAAGGTGTGATACCATGGCTTCCGAGGACGGAGAGGGAGAAGCAAATTCTTCGGCAAGCTGAGTGAAATCCCGCTGAATCTGATACACAATGTTTGAAGAAAACTGCAGACAGCCACGGGACATCACTTCCTCAAAAACGGAAGCCCCTAACTGATTAATAAAAGATTGGTGAGGTGTATCATTAAAATAAATCAGATGGCGGTCGTAGCCGGCGTTCCCCAGTGAAATGGTGCGGTGAAGCTGCATTTTCGGAATCAACACCAGATTCCCGGGGGAGACGTCGTAGATTGAGTGTCCCACAAAGTAACGGCGTTTTCCTGCGACCAAAAAGTAAATCTCATAGTATGAATGAAAATGCATGGCGGACATATTGTTCGGAAGCCGTGCCGCTGCATGTTCAAGGCGAAGCAGAGAGGAAAGCGGAGTCTGAGAAAATTGATCCAAGGCAAAATACTCCTTTCGGGAAATCTGAAAAGCTACCTGTCCACTAGTTTATCACAGATTGTCGATAAGTGCAATATTTCAGTAGTAAAAACCATAAATATCACAATTCTTCGGTGGTTATTACTTGTTTATTGTCATATAATTGAGGCACAGGTTCATAAATTGAGCTTGAAATTATAACGGAGCGAGGAAGGAATATGACAAAGAAACGTTACGCACAGGTTGGTACCGGCGGAAGAGCAAGATTTTTCTATTTGGCAGTGGCAAAGGATTATTCGGAGACTAGCGAGATCGTTGGATTTTGTGACGTAAATCAGACCAGAATGAATTATGCAAATGATCGACTTGTGGAGTTGGGGGCAAAGGCTGTGCCCACCTACAAGCACTATGAGTTTGACAAGATGATTGAGGAGACAAAGCCTGACTGCGTCATTGTGACCAGTGTGGACAGAACCCACGACGAATATATTATCCGGGCGATGGAGTTGGGCTGCGATGTCATCACAGAAAAGCCTATGACTATCGATGAGAGACGAGCACAGGCGATTTTGGATACGCAGAAGCGCACCGGAAGGGATGTGCGTGTATCCTTCAATTACCGATATGCACCCCACAATACCAAAATTCGTGAGCTGATTATGAATGACACCATTGGACAAGTATTTTCCGTACATTTTGAGTGGTTTCTGAATACTGACCACGGTGCGGATTACTACAGAAGATGGCACAGAAACAAGGAGAACAGCGGAGGACTCCTGGTACATAAATCCACCCATCACTTCGATCTGGTGAATTTCTGGCTCGGAACCCAGCCGGACACCGTTTTCGCTATGGGTGACCTGAACTTTTACGGCCGCACCAATGCGGAGCGCAGAGGCGTGAAGGAGTTCTACTACCGCTGTCACGGAAGTGAGATTGCCAAGAAAGATCCCTTCTACCTTGATATGGAGGCCAGCCCCATGCAGAAGGCGCTCTATCTGGACGCTGAGCACGAGGATGGATATTTCCGCGACAAGAGCGTGTTCTCCGAGGAAATCAGCATCGAGGACACCATGGGCGTTATGGTTCATTACAAAAACAATGCGATCATGACTTACTCCCTGAACTCCTACCTGCCGTTGGAGGGCTTTCGTGTGGCATTCAACGGAAGCAAGGGAAGAATGGAAGTGGAAATCTTCGAAAATGCATACACCAACGGCGGCGGTAAATTGGAGAACGAGGGCTCAGTGAAGTCCAGAAAGATCACCGTATACCCAATGTTCGGACCTGCTTACAACGTAGATATCCCGAAGGCAGAGGGCGGTCACGGCGGCGGAGACCCAATTCTCTTAAATGATATTTTCGGCGTGCCGGTGGAGGATAAATTCCACAGGGCGGCAAACCATGTGGATGGAGCGATGTCCATTCTGACCGGAGTAGCGGCAAATAAGTCCATTGCGTCGGGGCTGCCGGTAAAGATAGATTCGTTGGTGAGGTTTTAAATTATAATAAACCATTTGCGTCGTGATGCGTAGCATTACAAGGAGGGCGGGGATGATGACAGGCAAAAATTTTGTGGGTTTACGGGATACGTCTGCGTGCAGTAAAATCAAT
>JAFSBP010000288.1 GCA_017437205.1 Lachnospiraceae bacterium | reverse complement strand
GAGCAGTTCACACAGTTCGCGGTTTTCCACTCTGCCTTCCTTAAGCAAAAGCTCCATAATCTGTCTCAATCGCGTTTCTCGTAACATAGGCGTCTCCAGTCCGTTTATCATTAGTCAATCTATGTGTCAAGACAAGTATAACACGATTTTGTACATTCCACAATCATTTTTGGAAAAATTAAGAATTAGCCTCCGCTTCGCTAACTGTTTCCCCGTTCTGATCAACAACAGGCTCAATCTGGCGAAGGATATCCATGAACTCTTTTCCGGTGATCGTCTCTTTCTCAATCAGGTGCTCCGCCAGCTTATCCAGCGCCTCTCTGTGTTCAGACAACAGTTCTTTCGCCTTCTCATAGGAGAGTTTCAGCATCTCCATGACTTCCTTATCCACATCGGCAGCGGTCTCGTCGGCACAGTTGAGTACAGCACGGCCTTCAAGATACTGGCTCTCAATACTGCTAAGTCCCATCAGTCCGAAACGTGCCGACATACCGTACTGGGTTACCATCGCCTTCGCTATTGCGGTTGCCCGCTCGATATCGTTTGCCGCACCGGTGGTCACGGTGTCAAACACCAGCTCCTCCGCTGCACGGCCGGCCAAAAATTCCACCAGCATCGCGCGAAGTTCAGCCTCTGTATTCAAATATTTTTCTTCCTCGGGAACATTCATCACATAACCCAGCGCACCCATGGTACGGGGAACAATGGTAATCTTCTGCACCGGCTCAGAATCCTTCTGCAGCGCACTTACCAACGCATGACCGATCTCATGATAAGATACGATGCGACGCTCACGCTCGCTCATGATGCGGTCCTTCTTTTCTTTGCCCATCAGGACAGTCTCCACCGCCTCAAACAGATCTTTCTGGCTCACTGCCTTGCGACCATGTTTCACCGCGTTGATGGCCGCCTCATTGATCATATTTGCCAAATCGGAACCGACAGCTCCGGAGGTTGCCAATGCGATTTCCTCCAGATTAACCGTCTCATCTAAGCTGACCTTCTTCGCATGTACCTTCAATACGGCCACACGACCCTTAAGATCCGGTTTATCTACGATGATCCGGCGATCCAGACGTCCGGGACGAAGAAGCGCCTTGTCCAGAACCTCCGGGCGATTGGTCGCCGCCAGAATGAACACACCCTTACTGGAATCAAAACCATCCATTTCTGAAAGCAGCTGATTCAAGGTCTGCTCCCGCTCATCGTTTCCACCAAAACGAGAATCACGGCTCTTTCCGATGGCGTCGATCTCATCAATAAAGATAATACAGGGGGCAGTCTCCTGTGCCTTCTTAAACAGATCGCGGACACGGGAAGCACCCACGCCGACAAACATTTCCACAAAATCAGAACCTGCCAGTGAGAAGAACGGAACCTGCGCTTCGCCGGCTACCGCTTTAGCAAGCAAAGTCTTACCTGTTCCGGGAGGGCCCACAAGCAGTGCACCCTTCGGCAGCTTCGCTCCGATAGTGGAATATTTTCCCGGATTATGCAGGAAATCAACAATCTCCACCAGAGATTCCTTTGCCTCATCCTGACCGGCAACATCCTTAAAGGTAACACCGGTGTCCTTCTGCATATCGTAGCGCTTCGCATTGCTCTTTCCAACGCCCATCACGCCGCCACCGCCACCTGCACGGCGCATCATAAATCCCAGAAATACCCAAACCAATACGATCGGCAGCACATAGCTGATCAAAAATGCAAATATTGTCGCCCCGGTATCGCTGAGCTTCACATCGTATTTTTCCAAATCAGCGCTCTCCAGCCGACTGATCAGTTCAATATCAAAACTGCTCATATTCGTATAATACTTCGTCTTCAGCTGGGTGATATACGCCAGACTGTCCTTATCCAGCTTTTCATCCGGTTTTAGCGTAAATGTAATCTTCAGGGAACTTTCATCTAACAGTACTGTGTGAAGCTTTCCGTTCTCCAACATCTCCACAAATTTGCTATATTCCACATAATTTGAACTCTGCGAAGAAACAAGGCTACTAAATAATGACACTACTAGCAACGTGATAATTGCTGCAGTGACCATAATCATGATCGTATTGCTGTTCTTCGGATTTCGGTTTCCGCCGTTTTGCTGGCGGTTATCATTTTGTTCGTTCATTTTTCTCTCCAATATCTATCTTCAGCTTTCTTTTAAAGTGACACCTGCACCGGCAGGCATGACCGTCACCTTCCATAGCTTATCACATACTGACACCTAAAATCAATGCAAATCTATCTTTTTTATCTGAATATTTTATAAAAAAAGTATTTAGGCATCGCCAAGAGCCTTTTCGCAGGCCAATGCCAGCTCCTCCAATGTGCTACAGCCCAACATAGTACAGTAGGGACGCAATGTGCGAATGCTTTTGCTCTCCTCCCAGCGACGCACAGTGACAGGATTGAACCAATATATTTTACTGCACTTTTGATGAAGCTCATCCACCATAGATTCAGTCAGCGGAATGTTTACTGTCTGGGCATCACTGATCATCAGTACGATGGTATTACTGTTCACCACCGCCGGTTCGATCTGCAGGAGCCGCTGTAAAATCCCCCCGATGTTGGTCCCCTTGCACCACAGCGGACTTCCTTTCACATAATCCGCAAAAGCGTCCATGTCCTGCATGGCGAACACATCCACCTCCTGAAGCTGCTCAGAAAACAAAAAAGTCCTTGCTCCCTCTGCGGTGTCATTCATAGATTGTATGAAGCGGAGCGCAAATTCAGAAACGCGAAGCATGGACGCAGACACATCACAGAGCAGCAATAATTTTTTCCGTTTCCGGCTGCTATGACGATAAGCCAGCTTTCGGAAACTGCCTCCGGTCTGAAGCCCCATGCGAATGGTTCGTTTAAAATCTAATGTTCCCGTCTTTCCGGCTTTTTTTCGACGCACGAGCAGCTTCTTGTTTAATTGTCGCGTCAGATTTTGGATCAACGTCAGCGCGCGGGGAATCTCCTCCTCCGCGAAATCACCGATATTTTTATATAGCAGGTTTTCTTCTGTCACTTTCTGGTTTTCGTAGAGCTCGCCCTCCTCCTTCAAAAGCTGCTGCTCCACCATGTGGCTGATGT
>JAFSBP010000287.1 GCA_017437205.1 Lachnospiraceae bacterium | reverse complement strand
TGAAATCGTCGGGATCGGTGGTGATTTCAAAGCAATCCTCCTCGTCGGAGAAGTCCTCTGCACCCGCGTCCAGAGCCACCATCATCAGCTCATCTGCGTCCATCTCGAACTCTTCCTTGTCCACGATAATCAGACCCTTCTTATCAAACATGAAGGATACGCAGCCGGTAGTTCCTACGTTTCCGCCACCCTTGGTGAATGCGTTGCGCACATTGGATGCGGTACGGTTCTTATTATCCGTCAGGGTATCGACGATAATCGCAACACCGTTAGGACCGTAGCCCTCGTAGGTCAATGCGGTATAATTGACCGAATTCGCATCACCTGCTGCCTTCTTAATTCCGCGATCGATAGTGTCATTCGGCATATTGTTTGCCTTCGCCTTCGCAATCACATCACGAAGCTTGCTGTTATTTGCGGGATCTGGACCGCCTTCCTTTACCGCCACAGCGATCTCACGTCCGATTACGGTAAAGATTTTTCCCTTCGCCGCATCGTTCTTCTCTTTCTTATGCTTAATGTTTGCAAATTTAGAATGTCCGGACATCTCTTTCTCTCCTTGTGTTTCAAACTGGCTTCGGATACCATTGTCCGAAAGCCTAACAGAAATATTTTACCTTTTTTCCTTCGTCAAGTCAAGTAGTTGTTTACCCCGAAATCCGCTCATTTAAGTTATTCAGCCACTTTTTTGACCGAAAACGCCGGATACAGACAATATTTTTCATCACTTCCTCGAGATTGACCATCGCATATACCCACCAAATGGGCAGTTTCAACACCAGACCGCCGAGCACCGCCATCGGCACACCGATCACCCACACACCGCAAAGATCCATAATCAATCCGATCCGTGTATCTCCGCCTCCGCGGAACAGTCCGACAATCATCATCAGATTCACATTCTTGCTGGTCAGATAAATTGCATACACAACCATTACCATCGTCACTGCATGAGACACTGTCTCAGACACGGAATAGAATTTCACATACTGCGACCCGGTGAGCAGAATAAACACAGTGAATAACAAAGAGACTAGCACCTGAAGACAAATCAGTTTCTTTCCCTCGTCCCATCCGCGCTCCTTGTTTCCGGAGCCCAAGGTGTTTCCAATCACTACCGTGGCCGCAGAGGAAAGTCCCATCACCATGACCTGCATCAGGTTCTGGAACGTCTCAAAGATAGTCATCGTTGCCACCACAGAGTCACTGTTGATCATCCGCCCGTAGACCAGTGAGTACATAGTTACTCCCAGTCCCCAGACAAATTCGTTTCCCACCACCGGAAGTGATGTCCTACAATACTCTTTCAAAAAATCACGGCTATAGCCAAGCAATTCAGGAAGCCTCGTCGCCAGCGCCGTTTTCCGCAAATAGACCACCGCAAGGATCAATACACACTCTACCACACGTGCAATGAGTGTTGCAATTGCCGCACCTACTACTCCCATGGCCGCAAAGCCAAATTTTCCGAATATTAACAAATAGTTAAAAAACACATTGATCAAAATCGTGATCACACTGATCAGCACCGGCGCATTGACGATTCCCATTGATCGCAGGATTGCCGTATAAATATTTGTCACCGCAGTCAGCGGATAACTGATGCACACCACAGCGAGGTACATTGCACCGATACGTATGGTTTCCTCACTTCCGGTGAATATCCGCATCACAAACTCCGGGCAAAACAGGCCCGGCAGAACAAAAATCAGACTTCCTGCGAGACCGATGAGGAGAGACAGACCCAGCACTCTCCGAATATTTTTTACATCATGATTTCCCCAAAACTGTGCGCCTAGCACACTCGCTCCGCTGGCAATTCCAAAAACCAGCAGCCCAAACACAAAAAACACTTTGTTCGCCAGGCCCACCGCAGCGATCGTCACCTCTCCAAGCGTACCGATCATCATAGTATCGATCATATTGACCACTGTGTTCAACAGCGACTGCAGCGCCACCGGCAATGCGATGACTGCCGTCTTTTTGATAAACTCTTTATCTCTAAATGTATCTTTAATTAATTGAAACAC
>JAFSBP010000286.1 GCA_017437205.1 Lachnospiraceae bacterium | reverse complement strand
GGTCTCATAGAGCACCTTGCCCCCACGTAAGATCATCAGATTGTGCATACGAATCGTTTTGTCTGCCAAAAGTTCACGCACAAACGCTTCAATGTGCGCGGACGATATCCCTGCCGCCTCAGGTGTCACTCTTAACAGTGTTTGCTGCGTTTCCTCCCTCGGACAGGACGGTTTCTCTGACGGTAATTCAATCATCGGAACCGTACTGTTTCTGGGATCAAGCAACTGACCCATCATCGAAATGGTCAGATTAATTGAATTAATCAACATTTCACATTCTTCTTTCTTTTTCGCTTATATACAATCCACCATGCAGCCAACATGAGCGGGATTGCTCCCCACACATCTAAAATGGAGTGCTGTTTTAAACATACAGTGGCCATCGAAATCAGAATACAGATCACCCAGTTAACGAACCACCATGCCTTCGTGTCAAACGCCTTTATCTTGCAAAGACCTAACATGGCTGCAAAGGAGCCGATCACATGCAGGGACGGAAACACATTTGTGTTAGTGTCAGTTGCATAAAGCGCAGCCATAAACCGCGTCAAAATATTGTCCCTCGGAAATGTCTCCGGACGAAGTTCCTGACAATTGGGGAACACCAGATAAATCAGGATCGTCACCGAATATGTGATCATCTGAAAATACATCATCTTTTTAAAGGCTTCCCGGTCGGCAAACAAGGTCAGAACTGTCGCCGCTGCCAGATAAATGAACCAAAATACATATGGAATCACAAACCATTCACAAAACGGAATCATGTCATCCAGCGGGTGATACATGGGTGTATATCGATCCAGCGGGTACAGATTCGTCTCCACCAGCCGAAACATAAAACCGTACAATGCCCAGTAAAGGAGCAGCCAGAGATGACGAAACTCCTTTGAATTTATATTATTCAAACTCAGCTTACGGTAATCTATCCATTCAATCTTCATTGGTTATTCTTCCCCATTCTTCAGGAATGTAACAATATTTTCTGCAGCATTTCCCGGATTGTTTTCTTCCATTCGTCTCTTCATCTGTACAAGGCGATCCTCATCTGTGAGTAGCTCTGCACAAATTTTCGCCAATTCCTCAGGCGTCTCTCCGGTCACGGCCATCCCGCCTCCCACAAAGTACTCCTGATTATATTCCTCACAACCGCCGATCGCCTGGATCAGGCACATGGGCAACTGTTTATTCAACGCCTCAGATGTACTTAATCCACCGGCCTTTGTCAGATACAGATCAGCACTGTCCATCAATTCCGGGATACGCCTCGTATAGGCGAGCACGCGCACACGGTCATTGTCAGAAAACTTTCGCTCCAGTTTTCGGTAAAGCGCCTCATTTGTGCCACAGACAATGGTGAGAACGACATTCTTGGGCAGTTTCTCTGCCAGTTCCTCTGCCAGTTCTTTCATCGGTCCACATCCCATACTTCCGCACATCATGAGCAGGTGCTTTTCACCGTTTAAGATGTTTTCCGCCTTTTTCGCCACCTCTTTATCGGTGACTTCCACAAATCTCCTACTCACGGGAATACCGGTTGCCACCAACTTATCTGAAGGTATCCCCTTCTCAATAAACGCTGCCTTCTGCGACTCATCACTGATAAAATACCAATCAAGACTGCCGGCCTCCACCCCCGGATAACAGGTATAATCCGTCGCCACAAGACCGGTGCGAATATTCATCCCCTTCTGCTTCACTGCGTTTGAAAGCATCATTGCAGAAAATACATGAGTGCAGATTACCAATTCATATCTGCCTCTCTCTATGTATTCGCCCAATTTTTCAGATCCAAGGGCAAAGAAACGATATAGCCCTGAATTTTCCTGCAATAACTCCGGTTTCTGCTCAGAGAGCTTATACCCCTGATTAAAGAGGCTGGGCATATAGCGGTACATTCGGTTATGACCGTTGCCAAACATCTTGGACACTTTCTCAGAAATAAATTCCAGCGCATCCTCCACATCACAGGAATCTCCACGCAATTCAAATGCCTCCTCTATGGAAGCAGCTGCCGTGTTATGTCCTCCTCCGGTATTACAAGTCAAAATCAACACCTTCATCTTGTACGCCTCCAATTTTATCAGTCTATTCGCTGATTCTTCTCAATCTGTTATAAATCTTTACAAATCTGGGACGATTATATCGCTGAGCCATTACAAAGGGAATATTCCCAAAGAAACACAACAGTGACATAACCACACCACCGATGCCCGGCCATATCCACATACATCCGAATCCAACAATACCAAGCAGATCATGGATTACCTCTGCGATACAGGTTTCTCTTAAATTTTCCTCCACATCTTTCGCCGTCTGCCGCCCTGCCTTCGGTGACTTCGAGGGAATCAAGGACGGAAGAAGCTTACTCATGTCAGGCAAATGATCCTTCCACTTCCGTACAAAAAACCGGTCATAGAATTTGCCTTCCTGCTCAAAGGAACGACACCTGAACCAAAAACGATTATGGTCAAACCACCGCTTAGGCAACACTCTTCCCATCAGAAAGCCAAGAAATCCGGTCCCCCCCAAATAGATCACACACTTCCAAAACTTCATCAATAAACGTCTCCTTTTATCATTTCATCGGTAAAATAACAGAAAAACTACTTCCCGCACCAGGCTCACTCTCTGCGCTGATCTGCCCGCCACTGATTCTGACAATACGCCGCACCAGTGACAGACCAAGACCGTTTCCTTCCGAGCGATGGGAGGTATCTGCCTGATAAAACTTATCATAGATGTGTTCAAGTTCTGCCTCGCTCATTCCGACACCATTGTCCTTCACCACAAACTGCAGATCTGCACCTTTAGGCTTCAATGAGATGTGAATCATACCGCCTTTTTTACTGAATTTAATTGCATTATCAATCAAATTCGTCCAGACATGCATCATCATACTCTCATATCCCTCGTAATGAATATCATCCATATCAATATCAAATTCAATCTCCCGCTCAGTCCATTTGTTCTCCAGTGAAAAAATTGCCTGACGAACCTGTTCATCCAAACGATAACTGTTCTTTTTTTCCTGCACCGCCTGATTTTCCACCTTGGACAACAGCAAAATATTTCCGACCAATTCTGACAACCGATGAGTATTTAAAAGTATTTTCTCCACATACTCTTCCTGCTCCTCCAGAGAGAGACTCCGATCCTCCAATAATGTCACATATCCTTCTATCGCATTTAACGGCGTCTTAAACTCGTGGGATACATTTGACACAAAATCATTCTGAAGCACAACAATGGATTGAAGACCCTTTGCCATCATATTAAAGTTCTGGCAGATGTCGCGAATCTCCTGAATATTACTTTTTTCCTCCAGACGCGCATCAAACTCACCTTTCTTGATCCGATTCATGGCGCGGCTGATCTTTGTAAACGGTTGGAGGAATTCTATATTCACCCAGAGACTGATTCCTCCAGCAATGACCGTTCCTGCAATCAACAGCCACGCAGCTGTGGGCAGTGGGTCTCCCCAATACTTTTTTACAATATATTCCACCAAAACAACTGCTATCACCGCAGCTCCAAGGATTAAGAACACCAACAGCACGAAATACACCCGCATGTGCAGACCACTTTTTTCTGTTTTTTTCCGTTTCTTTAGATTCTTCTTCTCCTGCTTTGTCATGTCTTTTTGACCACCTTATAGCCCAAGCCCCGCATGGTAACTATCTGAAAATCCTGATTATCGCGAAAACGGTCTCTCAGACGACCGATATGTACATCCACCGTATGGGAATCTGTACCGCTGTCATGCCCCCAAATCTCATCCATGATCTGCTGCTTAGTGAAAATTCTCCCTGGATAAGAAGCCAACTTATACAAGATCATAAATTCCTTCTGAGGGAGAATCATCTTTCCCTCCGGCGAGGTCACCGTCATGGAATCATATTCCATCTCTGTATTCCCGATGGACTGGCGGCGCTCATTGATCATCTGCGCCCGGCGAATGAGGGCGCCCACGCGCAGCACCATCTCATTTACATTTACCGCTTTCACCATATAATCGTCTGTTCCAGACAAAAAGCCCTGACGCATATCATCAAATGCGCCTTTCGCAGTAATCATCAGCACCGGAGTTTTATTCCCCGCTTCTCTGAGAGTGCGGACAAACTCATAACCGTCCATCTCCGGCATCATAATATCCGAGATGATCAGATCAATATATTCCTGATCAATGACTTCAAGCGCCTCCCGGCCGTTCGCCACTCCTCTGACCTCATAGCCGTGCTTTACCAAAACACGCTGATACATCATCCTCAACTCTTTATCATCTTCAGCAATCAAAATTTTGAACATCAATAAACTCCAATTTTTCTTAAGGTGCCTTATGCTCCTTCAGCACCCGATTTCCATTATAAAATGTCCAATTGTCCTTCTCCCAGAGGTTATCCTTCACACTGGCCCAGCGGGACGGCAGGTAGGTATATCCGTCGTTGGTGGACACGCTCCACTTTCCGGTCATGATGATGAACTGGTCATGGGCTGTCTTTTCCTCGTTATTGATGGGTTTTCCGGTAAACGGATTCACAGGATTTTT
>JAFSBP010000285.1 GCA_017437205.1 Lachnospiraceae bacterium | reverse complement strand
GCAAATCTCAGCCACATTGTCACCCAAAGCGGGGGTAATACCGGTCCAGTGGAACCAGTCAGCACCGTCGAAAATCTTGTCCCAATCGAAGTCTGCCTTCGTCGCGGTTGCGATAGAGGAACCTGCACGGTCATAGATAACCTTGGAAGGACGCTGGGAAGCACCCTTCTCCAAATAGTAGATACCTACTCTGTCACCACCTCTTGCGATCAGAGAGGTGTCAACACCGAAACGACGCAGGGAGTTGATTCCCGCCTGTCCGATCTCGTGCTTAGGAAGCTTAGTTACGAACGCTGCATCAAAACCGTAGTTTGCAAGTGAAACAGCCACGTTTGCCTCGCCGCCGCCAAAAGTCGCTCCGTAGTTCTCTACCTGAACAAAGCGGTAGTATCCTTCGGGAGCCAGTCTCAACATAATTTCACCAAATGTAATAACTCTCTTAGCCATGTCTTTTCTCCTTATGCTCTGCACTCTTTTACGATCTGAGCCGCTTCCTTAACCAGCTCAGTGATCTCATCAAACTTGCCTTCTTTGATCAGCTTTCCGCTCACCATCCAGCTGCCGCCGCAAGCTACGATGCGGTCGTATGCCAGGTACTCGCGCACATTAACTGCATTGATACCGCCGGTAGGCATGAACTTCACGCCCACATAGGGAGCTGCCATCGCCTTAATCAGCTTCAGTCCGCCGATCGCCTCTGCGGGGAAGAACTTCACTACCTCAAGACCGTTCTCCAACGCCTGCTCAATATCACTGGGGTTTGCACATCCGGGCACGATCACGATACCCTTCTCCACACAATACTTTACGATGCGGGGATTCAAGCCGGGGCTTACGATAAATTTCGCACCTGCTGCCACCGCACGGTCTACCTGATCGGTGGTCAGTACAGTACCTGCGCCAACCAACAGCTCAGGGAAATTCTCGCTCATCACGCGAATCGCCTCCTCGGCAGCCGCGGTACGGAAGGTAACCTCCGCACAAGGCAAACCACCCTCAATAAGTGCTTTCGCAAGGGGAAGTGCATCCTCAACACGGTCAAGAACCACAACCGGGATAATACCAATCTTCTCGATTTCTTTTAAAACCATCTTACTCTCCTCCTGTCAGTTTCTCTTTCATGATGAAGTCTATTACTTTTTGTACAGTTTCCTTTACAGGGGTGTTCTCAAACACTGCAAACACGATGGGATCGGTCGTGTCGGGATAGAATGCAGTCAGAGACTCGTACTTGCTCATATCGATCATTACCGGGATCGGCTTCTTCATGTCCTCCGGTTTCGTACAGTCGGGAATCTTAATCTCCACGTCAGTATTCGACTCTGCCGCCTTCTTGATCTGATCCACAACTGCCTGATCTATGTATCGCAAATAGGGTTTGTAAAGAGCCAACTGCTCCTCACTCAACACCGCTGAAAGGTCATAAAAGAAACTGGAATAAGCTAATACAACTACTGTCTCCTGGTCACCTGTAAGGAAATCCAGCTTATTCTTTTTCATCTGCTCAACAATCGCCTGAATAAGGTTATAGTTGTCCTCCGTCTTCGACTCGTCGTTCAGATAATAATTGACTCCGTTGATCAGTTCAACCTGCACCTTATCCGCCGATAACTTCGCTCCTTCGAGAAGTTCATCGTTGAGTACTGTGACAGTCTCTTTCGGAACATCTGCACTGCTGTTCAGCAAAACACCGGTCAATGCGGAGTCTTTTCTCGTGAGCAGTAACACCAACATTGCCAAAATAACCACGATCTCAATCGCAAACGCGATCACGTGCTTTCTCTCGTTCTCCCAAAAATACTGAAACTTCTGTTGCAAAGTCATCTTCTTAAATTCACGGTCGGTAATCTGTCTTTTCTGCTGTTTTTCTGTCTGCTTTTTCATCGCTCGCACCCTAAATTTCTAAAATTTGTTCTTACTATGCGGAAAGCCTATTCCCGCATTCTGTACTAACTATAACACTCTCCGTTCAGAAAATCAAGATAATTCGCTATGATATGGATAAATTCTTT
>JAFSBP010000284.1 GCA_017437205.1 Lachnospiraceae bacterium | reverse complement strand
TGAACAAGACCAGATACGGTGTAAATGTATGTTCCTGCATGGATGATGCAGTAGTAGATGAAGTATTTGCAGGTATCCCCAAGGTAGATTACGAGCGTATCGGCGAGCGTATGTTCGCAGAGGTGATCAACGTAGCTTACTGTGAGGGAACCGACGTTTCCAAGTATGTTGCTATGGTAGAGCGTGCTGCAGGCATGAACAGAACTCTGGTTCTGGACGTTAAGGATGTAGAGGTTGCTAAGGCAGCTCTTGCAGTTTGCAAGGCAGCAAAGCCCATCCTGAACGGCGCTAACGCAGCTAACTACGAGGCAATGAGCGCACTGGCTACCGCTGAGGGCGTAGTTCTTGGTGTTTCTGCAGCAAATATTGACGAGCTTTACGATGTAACCGCAAAGCTTGAGGCTCTTGGCAACAAGAACCTGGTTTTGGATGCTACCGGTGCTTCCATTAAGGAAACCTACGCAACCGCAGTTCAGATGCGTCGCGCAGCAATCAAGAACAGTGACAGAACCTTTGGATATCCTTCCATTGTTAACCTGGCTAAGCTGGCTAAGGGCGATCTGCATCTGCAGACTGCACTGGCAAGTGTATTCACTCTGAAGTACGGCTCCATCGTAGTAATGGAGAAGATTGATTACTCTCAGGCACTGCCTCTGTACGGCTTGAGACAGAATGTATTCACCGATCCTCAGAAGCCCATGAAGGTTACCCCCGGAATCTACCCGATCAACGGCGGAGATGAGAACTCCATCTGTCTGACCACCGTAGACTTCGCACTGACCTACTTCGTAGTATCCGGTGAGCTGGAGCGTTCCGGCGTACCTTGCAACCTCTTGATCAGCGATGCAGGTGGACTTTCCGTACTGACCGCTTGGGCTGCAGGTAAGCTGTCTTCCTCCTCCATCGCGAAGTACTTCGCAGAGTTCGATATTGAGGGCAAGATCAAGAACCGTACTCTGGTTATCCCCGGAAAGGTTGCAGTTCTGAAGGGTGATATCGAGGCTAAGCTGCCCGGCTGGAATATCGTAGTTGGTCCTAACGAGGCTGTTCAGCTGGTTAAGTTCCTGAAGGATATGAACGCTTGAGACACAAAAAAATAAAAATAAACCTTAAAGGAGAAAAATAATGGGTAAGTTTATTACTATTGGTGAGAGAATTCACTGCATTTCCCCTGTAATTCGTAAGGCTATGGCTGAGAGAGATCCCGAGCCGATTTTGAAGAGAGCAAAAGAGCAGCTGGATGCAGGTGCTACCTACCTTGACCTGAACATCGGACCCGCTGAGAACGATGGCGAAGATCTGATGAAGTGGGGAGTTCAGCTGTTGCAGTCCAACTTTGATAATGTTCCCCTTGCACTGGATACCGCTAACATGAAGGCTATCGAGGCTGGTATTTCCGTATACAATCGTGCTAAGGGTAAGCCCATCGTTAACTCTGCAGACGCTGGAAGCAGAATCGAGTACATCGACCTTGCTGCAGCTAACGATGCTATCGTTATCGCACTTTGCTCCGCTGACGGCGTTCCCGCTGACAACGATGAGCGTATGCTGCACTGCCAGAACATGCTTGAGCGTGGTATGATGCTGGGCATGGAGGCTGAGGATCTGTGGTTTGACCCCCTGTTCCTGGTTGTTAAGGGTATGCAGGACAAGCAGATGATGGTTCTTGAGGCAATCAAGATGTTCTCCGATATGGGTCTGAACAGCACCGGTGGTCTGTCCAATAACTCCAACGGTATGCCTAAGCATATCAGACCGATCATGGATTCCGCTCTGGTTGCTATGTGCATGATGCAGGGTCTTACCTCCGCTATCGTAAATCCTTGTGATCTGCGCCTGATGGAGACGATCAAGTCCTGTGATATTTTCAAGAATAACACTCTGTACGCAGATTCTTATCTGGAGATCTAATCATTTCCGGAAAGGAAACTTAAATTGTATAAAGTAACATTTAAGTTTGAGAGCGGCGAAGACATCAATGCCTTCGCCGCTCTTGGTGAAAACCTTCTTGAGGTAGCGAGAAAAACGAACGTAGCTATCGATGCCCCTTGTTCCGGCAACGGTTCCTGCGGAAAGTGCCGTGTCAAGGTGGTGAGCGGAGAACTTCAGTCAGAGAAGACCCGACACATTTCCGACGAAGAGTATGCTGATGGGTGGAGACTTTCCTGTATCAGCACAGTCAAAGAAGATGTGACAGTTTTGGTGCCTGATATCGCGTCTGCTTATCGCAGCCGCATGAAGGTGGCAGACTTAAGCTCCCCGGAAGAAATCAAGATTTTTGAGCAGGCAAAGGCAGATATGCTGGAGGCCGGAATTGAGTTTCACAACAGCTTCTGTGTGCAGACAGTAGAGATGGATGAGCCTACATTGGATGACACCATGCCGGACAATGAACGGCTGTCCCGTGCAGTCTGTGCAGTGGGCGGATACGAGAGAGCACGGCTGACCTTTGAAGTGCTCGTGAAGCTTCCAGATGTGCTGAGACAGCATGATTTTAAGGTGAAATGCGTGGTAAATGAAGAAGCCGGAGAGGCAGTCATTTACGATGTGGTTGGCGCAGACGAACCCTGTGCAGCCTATGGTCTTGCCATTGATATCGGAACTACAACCGTATCTGCATTGATCGCGGATATGATGACCGGAGAGATTGTGGCAAAAGCTTCTTCCGGAAACGGTCAGATCCGTTTCGGCGCTGATGTTATCAACCGAATTATCGAGTCTCAGA
The DNA here is from genome assembly GCA_017437205.1 of Lachnospiraceae bacterium. Lineage (GTDB taxonomy): Bacteria > Bacillota > Clostridia > Lachnospirales > Lachnospiraceae > RGIG423. The sequence goes on along the minus strand of JAFSBP010000284.1, from coordinate 10,780 downwards.
AGCCAGGCGGAAGTAAGAAACTGCAGAAGGCAGTGATTGGTGAGACGATCAATCCGCTGATTGCGCAGATGTGCGCGAAGGCGAAGATCAGTAAAAACCAAATCTGCAGGATGTGTGTTGCGTCGAACACGACCATGAACCATCTGCTGGTAGGAATGAATTCCGATCCGATCCGCATGGAACCCTATATTCCGGCGTTCTTTGCGACGGACAGCATTGAGGCCCGTGATTTAGAAATTAATATTAACCCTAAGGCGAAGTTGATCATCGCGCCCAATATCGGAAGTTATGTGGGTGGCGATATCACGGCCGGTACCCTTGCCAGTGCCATCTGGAGCAAACCGGAGTTCTCATTGTTCATTGACTTGGGAACCAACGGTGAGCTGGTGTTCGGTAACTCTGACTTCCTCATCAGTTGTGCCTGTTCGGCAGGTCCGGCGTTCGAGGGAGGAGATATCAGCTGCGGAATGAGAGCAACCGACGGTGCCATTGAGGCATGTACCATCGATTCGGTTACCATGGAGCCTACCTTCACGGTGATCGGAGATGAAGGACAGAAACCGGTCGGCCTTTGCGGTTCCGGTATCATCGACGTGATCGCGGAATTGTTCCGTTGCCGCATCATCAATCCGAAGGGTATCTTTGTCCGCGAGGGCAAGCGTATACGCCACGATGCCTACGGCATGGGAAGCTATGTGCTGGCATTCCGAGAGGAGGCCGGCTCAGTGAAAGATGTAGAGATCACCGATGTGGATATCGACAACTTTATCCGCGCGAAGGGTGCGATTTTCTCTGCGATCAACACGATGCTCAGTTCCGTTGACTTCGATATATCCATGATCGAACACGTATACGTGGCGGGCGGTATCGGAAGTGGTATCAATATGCAGAACGCGGTCAACATTGGCATGTTCCCGGACATTCCGCTGGAAACGTTCAGCTATATCGGCAATTCTTCTCTGTCCGGAGCATATGCAATCATGCTTTCAGAAGAGGCACAGGAGAAGGTGCACGAGGTGGGTGCAAATATGACCTATCTGGAACTGAGTACCACGCCGGGATACATGGATGAGTTTGTGGCATGCTGCTTCATTCCACACACCAATGCGGAGCTGTTCCCGTCGGTAGTGCAGGCAGATGAAGCGATTTGCAAATAAGATGAGTGACCGAACTGAAGCGAAGCGTAAGTGAGGTGCACTGCGAAAAACGTAATATAATAGAAAGAGGTTCATGCAACATGAGTTTGCCCTATGAAGACAATCAGAAAGACAGAGTTCCCTACGAACATTATCTGGCCGAGTTTGCCGGAATTGATCCGGTGGAGGCTTCCGAGCGTACCGGTATTCCTTACGATGCAGACCGTCAGGTGTTCACACTGGAACTTCTGAATCAACAGTATGAGATTCATTTCCCCGACTTCGCGGTGGTCAGCCTGGGAGAGGGCTATGCGCCCCTGGCCGACCGTGAGAGCTTTGGGGCGAGGATCTTTGTCCTGCGTTATCTGATTCGCGGACAGAAGAGCATGGGCACCGGAAAATACATCACCTATGGCGAGATGCCCTGGGGCGAGGTGTACATCCGTCAGTTTACCGGTCGCTGTATTACGAGACTGGCATTTGGGTTCGGTTTCAAACTGAATAAATTTGCGTCAGCCTGTGAGCGCTTAGCCGGCGAAAAACTGACTCTCGGCGATGTGTCCTACGAACTGAACATTTTGGGCAATCTCTTTATCCGCTTCATTCTGTGGGAGGGTGATGACGAGTTCCCGCCTTCCGCGCAGATATTATTCTCTGACAACTTCGTCGGGGCCTGCGAAGCGGAAGACTTGTGCGTAGCCTGCGACATATCCATAAATGCTATGAAGGCATTGGGAAAATAAATACTGAATATTTAGGAGGACGTTATGGGATTTTCAACTGTACAGTGTGATGAGTTTGTAACTGTTCTGGCTTCCAAGGCTCCCGTACCTGGCGGCGGCGGTGCTTCCGCTCTGGTAGGCGCAGTTGGAACCGCTCTTGGTAACATGGTTGGTAGCCTTACTGTTGGCAAGAAGAAATATGCTGATGTAGAGGCTGAAATGTGGGAACTTAAAGGAAAGTGTGACAAGCTTCAGGCGGAGCTCCTGACTCTGATCGAGCGGGACGCAGAGGTTTTCGAGCCCCTTTCCAAGGCATACGGAATGCCCAGAGAGACTGAAGAGGAGAAGGCTGAGAAGGCACGCGTGATGGAGATCGTGCTGAAGGAAGCTTGCTCCGTTCCCATGGAAATCATGGAGAAGTGCTGTGAGGCGATTGACGTGATCGTAGAGTTTGCTGCAAAGGGCTCCGCTCTGGCAATCAGCGACGCAGGCGTAGGCGTGATTTTCTGTAAGGCAGCCCTTCAGGGTGCCAGCCTGAACGTATTTATCAATACTAAGTCCATGAAGAACAGAGAGTATGCAGAGGAACTGAACGCGAAGGCAGAGGCTATGCTTGCAAAATACACCGTTCTTGCTGACGAGGTATTCGCTCAGGTTCGCGGTCGTCTTGTGTAAGTATAATATAGAAAACATCGCCGCACATTGCGGCAGAATGGAGAAAAAAATGGCAAAGCAGTTACTTGGAAAAGAAGTTGCAGCAGCATTAAATGAGAGAATCAAAAATCAGGCGGCAGAGCTGAAGGAGAAGGGTGTTAACCCTACTCTGGGCATCATCCGCGTGGGCGAGCGTCCTGATGACCTGTCCTATGAGAAGGGTGCTACCAAGCGCTGTGAGGATCTGGGCGTAGAAGTAAAGAAGATTGTTCTTCCCGAGGATGTAACCAAGGAAGAGCTGCTTAAGGTAATCGATCAGGTGAACAAGGATGACACCATCCACGGTGTTCTGATGTTCAGACCTCTTCCTAAGCATCTGAAGGCTGACCAGAACGAGATCGAGAACGCACTTGATCCCGCAAAGGACGTTGACGGTATGACCGACGGCTCCATGGCAGGCGTGTTCACCGGAAAGAAGCTTGGCTTCCCTCCCTGTACTCCCTCCGCATGTATGGAGATTCTGGACTATTACAACATCGACTGCAAGGGTAAGAACGCCGTGGTTATCGGCCGCAGCCTTGTAGTAGGAAAGCCTGCAGCAATCATGCTCATGGGCAAGAATGCTACCGTTACCGTTTGCCATACTCGTACCGTGAACACCGCTGAGATCTGCAAGCGCGCAGACATCGTGGTATCCGCAGCAGGCGTTCTGAACAGCCTGACCGCAGATTTCGTTCGCCCCGGCCAGATCGTGATCGACGTATCCATCAACTGGGATGAGAACAAGATCAATGCCCGCGGTGGCAAGGGCGGAATCGCAGGCGATGCGAAGTTCGCAGAGGTTGAGCCCATCGTTGACGCAATCACCCCCGTACCCGGCGGCGTAGGCGCAGTGACCACTTCCGTATTGGTTGGACATGTGGTAGAGGCAGCAGCGAGAACTTTAGACTGATTTCCCGATTGGCAGGAGGCGCGAAAAAGTGCTTCCTGCTTTTTTGCTTTTTGAGAAGCGGCATACCAAAGAAAGTACCAAACAAGATTTGTGTAAAAGTTTATGAATGCGAATATGAACAAAAATAATCGACATAATATACATTGGAAGCGTTGGATGTGGAAACTTCACCTAAAGTTTTTTTTTAATTGTCAGAAAAAGCTAAAATTGTCTTTAAATTCGATAAAATGTGCGAAATATGTGCGAAATAAGGTTGACAAATCGTGTGAAATGATATTATAATGTGAACGGTAATGCGGTGAGTCGGAATTTTTATGCTAACGATTTATAAGAGCGGAGAAGTCTTTAAAATGGGTGTCTGATAAAGAGAACTTCTTTTCAATTCAAATGATTCGTAACGCATAATTAGGAAGATGAGCTAAAAAAAGGAGGAAATCTTTATGTTCAACAAGAATTTAAAGAAAGTAATTACCCTCATACTTGCATTAAGTATGGTGGTAAGTGCATTGGCAGGTTGTGGAAAAGTTGATGACACAAAGACTACCGATGCACCTACAAAAGCGCCTGTAGATTGGGATGGCGCTTATATGGAAGGCGAAGATTATAAGAATTATATTTCTTATGACTTGGATCTTCTCTATGCTGACATTAAGGGACAGCTTACCGATAGCCAGAAGACGGCTGTTGAAGCTGCAATCGCAGCAGGAAAGACTGCGATCACTGCCGCACAGACCGTAGCTGAGGTTCAGACTGCATATGATGATGCATATAAGGCAGTGCTTAAGGAGATTCCGCTTGCAGACGGACTGAAGTCCTTCGCAGGTGAGAGCAATGATGAGCGTACTAACATGCTTGGTCTGCTTGAGACTTATGCAATTAAGGTTGGTACTACCGGTATCTCTATGTTCGAGGATGGTGGTTACGTAATGTATAATCCCCGTATCACCCTTGGAACTGAGAACTACATCGTAGGTTACGGCTTTGGTACTCTTGCTGAGGGAGCTATCACTGCAGACCTCGCATACGAGACAAACGCTGATTGGAAGCGTTACTACCACACCTACAATGCATCAGATCCCGGTACATTGAACTACTTAAATGACCAGGGCTCCGAAGTATCTGATTTCTACGGCTACATTGCAGCAAGCTACTTCACTACCTTCATGAACGCAACCAAAGATGGTTACGATTGGGTTCCCGAGCTTGCGAAGGAGAAGCCCGTTGCAGTTAACCCCGATGAGAGTGGTACTGCTACCAAGTGGCGCTTCGAGGTTCGTACCGGCAAGGATGGTTTGAAGTATACTACCGCTTCTACCATTGCATCCAGAGCAGAGTTTAACAACAGAGAAGTTGCTTTGGAAGACTATTTGACACCCTTTAAGCTCCTGCTTACTAAGAAAAATGAGTATTTCCGTGGTTCTGAAATGGCTAACCAGACTACCGGTGCTATCGTAGGTGCTAAGGCTTACTATGAAGGTTCCGCAGAAGGCTTCAACGAGGAACTTTGGAACAAGGTTGGAATTAAGGTTTACGAGGAGAATGGAAAGAGCTACTTTGAGTATGAGTTTACTCAGCCTATGACCGCATTCTACGCTATGTACTACATTACTTCCAGCTTGTATATGCCTATTCCTCAGGACTTCATCGACCTGGTAACTCCTCAGAATTACCTGGGCTTCAACCTTGATGCTACCGAGACTCCTTTGGATAACTCTCTGGCACTTGGAGCTTACTATGTAGAGGCATACAATGCTGATCAGCAGGGTGTTTATAAGAAGAACCCCAACTATGTATTTGCAGACACCAAGTACAATGTAGAAGGTGTTCACATTAAAATCTTCCCCGCAGCTAAGGAAGATACTCAGGCCGGATTCAACGAGTTTATTGCAGAGCACTTTGATTCTGCAGGTATCCCTAAGGAGAGACTTGACGAGTTCCGTAACGATCCTCGTACCCGTTCTACCACCGGTTCTTCCGTGTTCAAGTTGAATGTAAATGCACTTGATAAGGAAACCTGGGAGTACATGTTCGGTGAGAATGGTGTAGTTGCACAGACTCCTAAGGATGAGTACTGGGAGGTAGAGCCCGCACTCGGCAACAAACACTTTGTAAAGGCTCTGAACTACTCTATCGATCGTTTGAAGTTTGCAACCGCTAGAGGAAGTATTCCTTCTGTTGATTACCTGTCCTCTAACTATATGTCCGATCCTGAGAATGGTATTTCTTACGCAGTAACCGATGCACATAAGAACGCAGTTGCTTCCCTGTTGGAAGGTACTGATGGCTATGGTTTCTCTCTTGAGCTTGCACGTGACTATTTCCGTCTGGCCCTTCAGGAGCTGGAGGCAAGCGGTGCTTACACTCCCGGAACGAAGGAGAATCCTACTGTGATCAAGCTTGAGCTGGCATGGATGTACACCACTCATGAGGAAGCATACCATAACGAGATCAAGAACTTCTTCGAGACCGCATTCAACGATGACAGCGTTCACGGTGGCAAGTATAAGCTTGAGTGTGAGTTCTGGGTAGGTAACGAGTGGAGTGATGTTTACTACAACAAGATGATGGTTGGTCAGTTTGATATCGGATTTGGTTCTATCTCCGGTAACACCCTGAACCCTCTTGACTTCGTAACCGTACTGTCCAGTGATCAGGCTATCTCCGGTAGCTTCACTTTGAACTGGGGTACCGATACCAACAACCCTGATGCATATCCTATCGTTTATAAGGGTGAGAGATATTCCTTCGACGCATTTGTAAATGCTGCAAACAATCAGGCAGTTGTATCTAAGGGTGCAAACGAAGGTCCTCTTTCTTACGAGTATACTAATATTAAGAAGAATGAGGATGGTTCTTACACCGGTTCTCTTCAGATTACCGAGACTTTGAAGGGTACGAAGGTTACCGTTGACAGTGTGGTTTGCTGTAACTATGAGCGCTACCGCAATGGTGACAAGGAGTACCATGAGGCTGAGGTTACGTTCAAGATGGAAGATAAGGGTAACGGTGTTAGTGTTATTACCTTCACTGTACCCGCTGATCTGGCAGCAGATTATGCAAATGGTAGCGGAACTCTTCCTGAGGGAACCAAAGCAACCGGAATCACAGGTTTTGATTTCTACTTCACCTTTGATATCGACGGAACTGTATTTAGTGATTACTATTCCGTTGAGGATACTTTTGAAGTTAAATAAAAAATATTGTTGTTGATTGAACGGTGATGTGGTTGGCGTTGCTGACCACATCACCTTTCATCTGCAAGGGGATGACACCTAATGGGAAAATATGTTATAAAAAGATTATTATTGGCATTTGTAACAACATTTATTATTCTGTCCTTGACGTTTATACTTATTAAGCTTCTTCCGTATCAGCGTCCGATCGGCGGAGATACTCAGCAGATTGCATATTTTGAGAAACAGGTTCATTTGGGCTATGTATATCGCTTTGATTATGAAAACACAGAATATGGCGATTATTTGTATAAGACGCCCACACAAAATGGCCGTGCCCACTATTATTATCAGGTGCCGGTTATGACTCAGTATGGTTCTTGGTTGAAAAATATTATCACCAAGTGGGACTGGGGCTACAGCAAGACTTATCAACCGAATGTTGCTGCAACGGTAATTATCGGTTCACGTATCGGCTATTCGATCAAGTTGAATATTATTTCGGTTATTCTTTCCGTGCCTATCGGAATTTTACTTGGAATTTGGGCAGCACTGAAGAAGAATACCATGACTGATCACACTATTTCTACATTGGTTATGGTTTGTGTTTCTATTCCAAGCTTTGTATTGATTTCCTTTATCTTAAAGATCTTTGCATATGAACTGGGTTGGTTGCCATCCACATGGCCGGCCGATACCAGTACTACTTGGGTAAAAATCAAGGGATATATCATTCCGGTATTCTGTTTGTCCTTTGGTTCAATTTGCGGCTATTGCCGCTCCGTAAGAGCGGAGCTCTGCGAGGTAATGGAGAGTGAGTATCTTTTGCTGGCTCGTACTAAGGGCTTAACGAGACGTCAGGCGATTGTTCGCCATGCAATGAAAAATGCGATGGTTCCCATTTTCCCTTCCATTTTGGCGGAGTTTATTGGAATCCTGGGCGGCTCTATGATCTTGGAATCCTTATATGCGATTCCTGGAATCGGAAAGCTGTTTATTCTGACATTGAATACGAAAGACTATGACGTTCTATTCGTTGATATGGCTATTTTTACGACGCTTAGCTTGGTTGCAAGTGTACTTCTCGACTTGTCATACAGTATCATTGATCCTAGAATCAGAGTGGGGGCAAAGAAATAATGGAAGAAAATAAGAATACAGTTACCTTCCGTGACGATGACTTTGTGCTCGTGAACAAAGATAAAAGGGTAACAGACAAGAAGTTGGATACGAAGCCAACAACATTTTTTAAGGATGTAATCAGACGATTCAAAAAAAATAAAGCTTCAGTTGCCGGTGGATATATTCTTGGGCTTTTGGTGTTACTTTCCATCATTGTTCCAATGGTATCTCCTCATAACATTACAAATGTTAACACGCAGGAGGCCTTTTTAGCGCCGAAGCTTTTTAAGACCGGTACCGGTTTTTGGGATGGTACAAGATCAAGAGAACGGATTGTTTATGATACGATCAATCAGGTTCCCGCCGTTTCTGATAAGTATTCTGTTGCAGCAGTGAAGAAAGCCATCGTCAGCATTACGATTGACGAGGAGCCTACATTCATTGATGTTGCAAATCCTTACGGACAGGGTGGAGTGGTTGTACTTGCAACCGATGCCATGGTGAATGATAAAAATGCTGTGATGACTTCTAAGGTAGTCAATTTTGATTCAAAGAATGGTTACAAGTTCGATGTTGTATTCGACGATGAAAATGGCGTGAGTGCTTCTGAACTTGGTGAGTTTTCCGTGTATTTACGCAGTGGTGATCAGGTCATCATGTTGCGTGATTTTTCGAAGGATTACAGCCCGCTTTCCGTGGATATCAGTGCACTGCTTAAAGAAAACGGGGTGGATAGTTTCCGCGGTAACATCTGCTTTGAAGTAAAATCTTCGCCCTCTAATTTCCAGTATGTTCTCATTGAGAGTGCAGTGATTTCTGCAGGTGAGTCTGCGTCCAATTTGGAGGATATTCAGGCGATTTCCATTTCAGATGCGACCAAGTTTGTCAATAACGGTGAGATTAATTCACTCGGCTATTGGTCCTGTACCGGACGTAAGGGCATTCATAACTCTATCATTTATTACTGTGATTATGTTTATGACACCTATTCTTTAGTTTACGGCGATGCGGATACTGTGACCTATTCCGCGACAGAACTTCAGACATGGATTGATAACGGTTGGTGTACCTATGACTATAAAGTAGGACCGGAATCTTTTGTTCGTTTAAGTGATGAGTGTCCGATTGATGTTGTAGAGAGCCAGACATTGAAGACTGTTACGAAGAAGCTTTCCAGCATCGATGGAAGAGGATATAATTATCGCAAGCTTGGCTACGATAAGGAACCCCGTTTCCTCTTTGGTACTGATGCCTCCGGCTTTGATGTGTTTAAGCGTGCCTTTGCCGGCCTTCGTACCTCTCTTATTTTGGGAGTTTGCACCTTTGCATTCTGTTTCCCCTTCGGTTTGGTATACGGTGCGATCGGTGGATATTTTGGCGGAGATGTGGACATTTGGATGTTCCGTTTTACAGATATTTTAGGTGGTGTGCCGTGGATTGTTGTAATGACACTGTGTATCCTCCATTTCGGTAATAACTTCGGAACTTTTGTTTTGGCGTTGTGTTTGACCGGATGGATCGGTACAGCCGGACGTACCCGATCTCAGTTTTATCGTTACAAAGGACGCGAGTATGTGCTTGCATCCAGAACACTTGGTTCTTCGGATATGCGTCTGGTATTTAAGCATATTCTGCCGAATGCGATGGGTACAATCATTACCTCCAGTGCATTTATGATTACCAGCAGTATCTATTCAGAAGCATCACTGGCATACCTGAACTTAGGTCTTCAGGGAAAACAGTCCTTTGGTGTTATGATGTCCAGTAACCAGCAGTACCTTGGAGTTTATCCGAATCTGGTAATTTTCCCTGCGGTTATTATGGCGTTGATGATGATTTCGTTTAACTTGTTCAGTAACGGACTCAGAGATGCATTTAATCCATCGCTGAAAGGAAGTGAGTAGAATGTCACAGGATAAAGTATTATCAGTAAAAAATCTTGCCATTAACTTTAAAACGGATAATGGTATTTTAAAGGCTGTCCGTGATATCTCTTTCGATCTGAACCGCGGTGAAACCCTCTGTATCGTTGGTGAGTCCGGTTCCGGTAAGTCTGTAACTTCCAAGGCGATCATGGGCATTCTTGCAAACAATTCGATTATTGAGAGCGGAACAATCATGTACCGCGGAGAGAACCTGCTGGAAGTTTCCGAGGATCAGTTCTACAAAATCCGTGGACATAAGATCGGAATGATTTTCCAGGATCCGTTGTCTTCCCTGAATCCGATTGTTCGTATCGGTAAGCAGATTACTGAGGCGATGCTGTTGAATTCTGACAAGCTGAAACTCATGTACGATGATCTGATCAGCGATGATCTGATCCGCTACAAAAATACAGTGGCAAAGATGAACATCGAAATTACCAACGAGAAGAAAAAGTTGGACGAGTTCATTGCAGTGACGGAAGCGTTAGAGGGTCTTACCAGAGCGCCGCGCGCGGAAAACAAAAAACTGATTGCAGAGAAGAAGAAAGCATTCAAGGTTTTTGAGGAAGAGACCAAAAAGAAATATCAGGATAAGGCAAAAGAACTGAAGGCTGTTCTTGAGGAGACCGAAAAGAAGGCCAAGAAGCAGGTGGACGAATACAAGGCGAAGGTTACAGCGGAGCACAAGGCTAAACTGGATGAGCTGAACAAGAAACTTGCACAGGCTACCGATAAAGCAGGAAAAGACGCGGTTAAGAAAGAAATTGAGGGGGAAAACCTGAGTTTCACCAACAAGCTGAAGCTGACGAAGGCGGAGGCGAAGCGTCGCGCACTGGAAATCATGAAGGAAGTAGGTATTCCCGAGCCGGAACGCCGTTTTAAGCAGTATCCGTTTGAATTCTCAGGCGGTATGAGACAGCGTATCGTAATTGCGATCGCGTTGACTGCTTCACCGGAGATTCTGATTTGTGATGAGCCTACCACTGCACTGGATGTTACCATTCAGGCGCAGATCCTTGAATTGATCAATAAGATCAAAGAGGAGAGAAACCTTTCCTGTATTTTCATTACCCATGATCTTGGTGTGGTTGCAAAT
>JAFSBP010000283.1 GCA_017437205.1 Lachnospiraceae bacterium | reverse complement strand
CTTTTGGGATACGGGGCAGTGAAAATATCAATGAAAAAGAACTATATTCCGCTGGAGCGCCTGCTCAATGTCTTTTCTGCAAAAAGCAATGAGGCGATGGGGACAGATGAATTGGTGTATCTGGAACATCGGGTATTGGAATTGAAGGAGCTGTATAAGGAAGCCCATCAAAGTGTGGCAGACAATAAAAGCATTGCCCGTGTCGCTGAGTTTCAAAAGCTCTTGCTTCCGCCGGGAGCCAAGGTACAGGAGTCGAGTTCCGCGGCAGAGGAACTGTTCGCGAAGTTCAGAAACGGGATCAATGTGGTGCTGATGTTCTGTATCAGAGACGGGTTGGAGCAGGAGGCGAATGCAGGCGCCCCAGAGATGGAGCACTCGCTAAAGCGTTTTGTCGTTGCAAACGTGCTTGCGGAGGGCGTCGGGGAGGTATATACACAGGAGACAGTGGAATACGGCGACCGTGTGGTGATGGTGGTGAATCTGCCGAAGGGAGAGAGCGATGCCACAGGCGAACTGCGAAAGCTCTGTGACAAATATTGCGGTTTTGTGGAGGATAACTTTAAATTCCGAATCAATACCTTTGCGGGAAGCGGATATAAAGGAATTAAGGGAATACATTACTCCTATCTGGAGGCCTGTCAGGCGGAAAGCTTTGGTGCGGATTCCGATGAGAACTATATTTCTTACCATGAAGTCAGCGGTGATTCTACCCGCAGCTACCAGTACTCTTTCGAGGCGGAGGAGATGGTGATCAATGCGGTGCGCGAGAAAAATAATGAGCTGGCGGTATCCCTGATCAATAAGCTGCTGAAAGATAACTGGGAGGAGCCGGACAGAATATTGTGGCAGTGCATGCTGTATGACATCTACACCACACTTTTAAAGGTGTCTGAGGAGATGCAAGACGGTTCAAAACGCATTCCGTCCATCAGCGAGGCCTTTACCATGACCACCCTGAAGGAATTGCAGGACTGGTTTGGGAAAGTGATTGGTGGAATCTGTGCATGTGATTCGGAAACAGCAGAGCCGGAAACCTCGAAGGATCGGGAGAAAGAAGAACTGTATCAAGGAATTTTAACCTATATCCATGAAAATTTCAAAGATCCCGACTTAAATGTTTCCCAGATTGCGATTGCATTTAGCATCACCCCGGTCTATATGTCGGCAATCTTTAAGCGTCGGGCGGGAAAGAGCATTCTGGATGTTATCCGCCAGACAAGGATAGAGTATGCAAGACGGCTGCTGGAGGATGGTATGAACGTAGGTGATGTGGCAAGCGAAGTGGGGTTCAATGACAGTACTTCATTTTGCCGTACATTCAAAAGCTATTACGGGGTGACACCGGGTAAGGTAAAGAAGCGCAGTTAAAGGGGGATGTTATGAGAACAGCATTGATTGGATTAGGAAGAATCGGTTGGCAGCTTCATATCAAGGAGATTACAAAACATGACGGACTTTCTCTGTGCGCGGTGGTGGACTTAAATTCCTCCCGCCTTGAGGAGGCGAAAGAACTGTACGGAGCGGTCGGTTATCAGGATTACAAAGAGATGCTCGAAAAGGAAAGACCTGAAATGGTGGTGATTGCGTCTCCTACGATTTTTCATGAGGAGCAGGCCATCGCGTCGTTGGAAGCAGGAGCGGATGTTCTCTTGGACAAGCCCATGACCATCGGGATGGAATCTGCCCGCCGGATTGCGGCTGCGGTGGAGAGAACCGGGAAAAAACTGGTAGTTTTCCAGCCCCACCGGGCGTATCAGCTGGCGGTGGCGGCGAAACAGATCATTGATCGTGGTGTTCTTGGAAACATATTTGAGATCCGGCGCGTGGACAATGACTATGTGCGCAGAAACGACTGGCAGGCATATAAAGAGTTCGGCGGCGGAATGCTGAATAATTTCGGCGCGCACTATATTGATCAACTGCTGTATCTGAGCGGTGAAAAGACGGAGCAGATATACTGCAGTATGAAAAGAATCGCTTCGCTGGGCGATGCGGAGGACGTGGTGCGAATTCTTCTCACCACGGAAAAGGGTACGACACTCAGCGTAGAGATCAATCAGGCCAGCGCCATGTATAAAAATGATCTGGTGATCTGTGGCGAGTACGGCACTGCGTGGGTCGGAAAAGATGAGGAGGGACGAAGGGCCTTTCGGATCAAATATTTTGACCCCGCCGAGGTGGAGAATGCAGAGGCGGACAGAACGCTGGAGGCGAAGGGACGTAGTTACGAGACCGGAAAGATTCAGTGGAAGTCAGAGTGGCTCCCGCTGTCGGAGCTGGAGCCGGCGGATTTCTATGGCGCGTGCAGAGACTATTTTCTGGGAAAAGGGCCGTCACCGGTGCCGGTTGCCGATACGATGGAAGTGATGCGGATTATTGAGGTGTGTGTAAAGGCTTGATGATGAAAAAATGCCGATTTGATTTGTGTTTTTGCCGATTTACTTTAGGCTTAAATTCTAGTATGCTGATTTCCAGAGAAAATTACGGATAATTATGCCGGATATTTTTATTTTAGGGAGGTCGAAATGAAGAAAAAATGCATGCTGTTTTTGATAATGTTGGTGATGGCAGTGAGTATGTGCGGTATCGGCACTGTGTATGGTGCGGAAAACACAGACAGGCTGGCTCCCGGGGAGGGCATCAGTGCCCTTGACGGAAAAAAGATTTTGTTTGTGGGCTGTTCCTACACCTTTAACGGTGGAACAGTCATTATGGATGCATCAAGGAATAACTCCATGTATATTACTACGGAAGACCGGGATTATGATCAGG
>JAFSBP010000282.1 GCA_017437205.1 Lachnospiraceae bacterium | reverse complement strand
TCGTTTCCGCTGACCACGTTGGGGGTCAGGGTAATGTGCATGGATGCGTCCACTTCCTGAGGTTTGTCCAGCACCTCAATCTTTGAGAGCATCTTCTCACGGCTCTCTGCGCGCTTGATGGATTTTTCGCGGTTAAAGGATTTCAGTTTCGCGATGACTTCTTCCTGATGCTTGATCTCCGCCTGCTGGTTCAGATACTGACGCATCCGTGCATCGAACAGCTGGCGCTTCTTTTCGGCGTAGGCAGAGTAATTTCCCTTGAAGGTCATCACGATGCCCTGTTCAATCTCGAAAATCTTTGTCACGACGCGGTCAAGGAAATATCGGTCATGGGCAACGATGAGTACGCTGCCGGGATAGTTGATGAGGAAAGTTTCCAGCCATGCGATGGAGTTCATGTCCAGATGGTTGGTCGGCTCATCGAGGAGCAGTACGTCCGGGCGGGAGAGAAGAAGCCTTCCTAAAAAGACGCGGGTCTTCTGGCCGCCGGAGAGGGTGCAGACGGGGCGGTCATAATCGATCTCACTAAAACCGAGACCTTTCAATACACCGATGATCTCGCTTTTCCACGCATAGCCGCCCATCTGTTCAAAACGTTCCATGGCGCGGGCGTAAGCTTCCATGAGCTCTTTCAACGCACCCCCGGAGAGGGTGGTCATTTTCTGCTCCATTGTGCGAATGTGTTCTTCCAGAGTGATGACTTCACGCTTTACTTCCAGCATCGTCTCATAGACGGAAGCCTCGGAGGTCACATCCTGATGCTGGGCAAGATACCCCAGTGTTTTTCCTTTTGCGAGGATCACCTCGCCCTGATCGGGGGCAAGTTCGCCTACGATCAATTTTAAGAGGGTGGATTTACCGGCACCGTTGATTCCGACGATGGCGGCTTTTTCCCGCTCTTCCAGATGAAAGGTTGCGTCATTTATAATTGTCTGCAGGGCAAATGCCTTGGAAAGATGATTGCAGGCAAGAATCATAATCGTATCTCCTAAAAAAATATAACTCCTCATAGTATAGCGTAAGAAAGAAATCAAGGCAAGTAGAAAATTGTGCGTAATTTTGTGCAATAAAATGTGAGAGAATGTTTGACAAGTGAAAAGACTGTCGTTATACTGATAGTAGGGAAATTTATCCTTTAATTTAGACGGAGTCAGGAAAGTGGGATAAAAGTATGGATCAGAAGACGATTTCCAGTGCAGTGATCAAGCGTTTGCCTCGTTATCACCGTTATCTGGGAGATTTGCTGGAAAATGGAATTGAGCGTATTTCCTCAAATGAACTCAGTTCATTGATGAATGTGACCGCATCGCAGATTCGTCAGGATCTGAATAATTTTGGAGGATTCGGTCAGCAGGGATACGGTTATAATGTGGAGTATTTGTATCATGAGATCGCGAAGATTCTGGGGATCGACCGCCAGAACTCGATGATCATTATCGGTGGCGGCCATTTCGGACAAACCCTGGCTAACTATGACAATTTTGAAAAGCGTGGGTTTGTAACCAAGGCGATTTTTGATGTTAGTCCGAAGCGGATCGGAAAAACAGTTCGTGGCATTATGACTTACGATATGAGTGAGTTGGAAACATGGCTCTCCGAGAATCCGGTGAAGATTGCAGTGCTTACGATTCCTAAGCAGGTGGCGCAGGAAGTTGCTGATCGCTTGGTGGCTTGCGGCGTGAAGGCGATTTGGAATTTTGCGCATTTGGATCTGAAACTTCCCTCTGATGTTGTGGTGGAAAATGTTCATTTGTCTGAGAGTTTGATGCAGCTTTCCTACCGGATCGCGGCGAAGGAAGATAAGAAGAGATAATCTTGATAGTGGAATTGATTGGATAAAGAAAGATCGAGTTAGAAGAAGCCTGCGTGAGTGGGCTTTTTCTGCCTTAGTAAACCGGGCTTGGCAGGAAACGAAAAGCCAAAGTTTTTGGAGGATGAAAATGCGCAGATTATTGACGGCGGCAGAGGCGAAGGCAATCGACCGCTATACCATAGATGAAATTGGTATTCCCGGTGTAGTGCTGATGGAAAGGGCAGCCCTTGCCGTGGCCGAGCAGTGTGAGCAGATGATGACAGCTGACGGCGAGCTACTTTGTGTCTGTGGAACCGGAAATAACGGTGCGGACGGTGTCGCAGTGGCGAGGATACTCTCACTTCGCGGATATCAGACAAAGCTTTTAATCGTAGGAGATGAAGAGCGGGGCACAGAAGAATTTAAACTCCAGCTGCATGCGGTGAGAAGACTTAGAATTCCCGTATGCAAGGCGGGCGAGCCGGCTGAATATATTAAAAGAGGTGAGTGTTCGCTCATCGTGGATGCGCTGTTTGGCGTAGGGCTTACCCGTGGGATAGAAGGAATATATGCGAATGTGATCGATCAGATAAACCGAAGCGGTGTACCGGTGATTGCGGTGGATTTGCCCAGCGGAGTTTCCGCGGATGACGGAAAGGTTTTGGGATGTGCGGTGAAGGCCGACAGGACCGTGACCTTCGGCAGCGAGAAAATCGGTATGATCCTGTATCCGGGCACAGAGTATTGCGGGGAGCGCATGGTCGCTGAGATTGGTTTGGCGGAGAAAAACTATTTTGAGGAACAAAATGAGAGCGCAACTGTATTTACCTATGACGAAGATGATTTGAAGCGGCTGCCGAAGCGCCCGGCGTATTCAAATAAAGGCACGTTTGGCAGAGTGCTGGTGATTGCCGGAAGCCCGAACATGGGCGGGGCGGCGCTGTTTGCCGGTACGGCGGCTTACCGGATGGGCGCAGGGCTGGTGGAGATCGCCACGGTAAAGGAAAATCGTGCGCTTTTGCAGACAGAGCTTCCGGAGGCGGTGTTAACTGTTTATGATCCACTCACGGATCCGACGGATTGGTTGATTCCCGCGATGAGGCGGGCGAAGGCGATTGTTGTGGGACCGGGACTGGGGATGAAAGGCAACGGCGCCGGGATTTTAGCCCTTCTTTTGGAGCAGGCTGTTGTGCCGGTAGTGATCGATGCGGACGGACTCAATCTGATTGCAGGCGATGAGAGACTGAAAGACCGTCTTAAGGGAAACTGTTAGGTGATCCTCACACCTCATCTGGGAGAGATGTCTCGTCTGACCGGAAAAACAGTGGGAGAGATTCAGCTGGAATTGATTGAAACCGCAAGAGCTTACAGTCAAAAAATGGGTGTGATCTGCGCGATGAAGGATGCGCGTACCGTTGTGGCATCACCGGACGGAAATGTTTACATTAACACCAGTGGAAACGCCGGGATGGCGACCGGAGGATCGGGAGATCTGCTGGCGGGAATGATCGGCGCGCTCTTGGCGGAAGGTATGGAGCCTTATGAGAGCGCATGCTTAGGTGTCTATCTTCACGGGCGTTACGGTGACATGGCGAAGGAGCGCTACGGCGCAAGGACAATGATTGCCTCGGATTTGGCAAAGATTATCAGGGAAACTGAATAGACTGTTTCCTGCAGGAAATACTTAAAGCATGAAAATGATGTATGGAGTGCAGGAACATGATCGTAAAACGCGGAGATATTTTTTATGCAGATTTGAGCCCTGTAGTGGGGTCGGAGCAGGGAGGCGTGCGGCCGGTGCTGATTATTCAGAACGACTGTGGAAACCGTCACAGTCCGACGGTGATCGTTGCGGCCATCACCTCGCGGATGAACAAGGCAAAGCTTCCCACGCATATCGAACTGGAAGCGGCACGCTGCCGGATGGCGAAGGATTCGGTGATATTGCTTGAGCAGGTGAGAACCATCGATAAGCAGCGGCTGAAAGAGAAAATCTGTCATCTCAGTGCGGAAAAAATGGAGGAAGTAAATCGGGCACTGTGCGTGAGTCTGGAATTATACATATAAGACAGAGACGCGCAGATAATGGCTGGTTTTGAATTACCGGAGGGATAATAGTG
>JAFSBP010000027.1 GCA_017437205.1 Lachnospiraceae bacterium | reverse complement strand
GTCGGGCTGTTCGCGGTCGATTGTCAGGTGAACGTTGATACCATCTTCCGCACACCAGTCAGTGATGATCTCAGTGAAATCTACCAGATCTTCTTTGGACCGGGAACCGTATACAATATCGATCTTTCCGTAGCGGTCACGATAATGACGGCAATAATTGATGACGGAGTGGAGCGGAGCCAGACCGATACCACCGGCGATAAACAAAAGATCTTTTTTTACAAAGGCGGTATCCACGGGGAATCCGTTTCCGTAAGGTCCGCGAATGGTAATCTGCTGACCTTCATCCATAGCATGCAGCCATTCGGTCACACAGCCACATTTCTTGATGGAAAACTCCACGAAATCTTCCTCGGTAGGGGAGGAGGTGATGGAAAACAGCGCCTCACCCACGCCTGGGATCGACAGCATCGCGCATTGACCGGGGATGTGGGTAAACGGTTTCTTTCCGTCCAGACCGACAACCCGGAAGGTTTTCACGTCGGGAGTGTCTACGCGAATCTTGGTTACAACACCGACGGCAGGAATTAATGGATCATATTTCATGACAGTTCCTCCCTAAGCGTTTTGATTACTTTAACAATGTTGGCATTTACCGGACATTTCTGCAGACAGCGTCCGCAGCCGACACAGCTGTAGATACCTTCATTATTGCTGGGATAATAGACCAGCTTGTGCATGAACCTCTGGCGGAACCGCTCTTTCTGCGTCGGGCGGGGCTGACCGGCAGACATCTTGGTGAAATTAGAGTACATGCAGCTGTCCCAACAGCGGAACCGCTTAACTTCCTTGCCGGTGTTAAATTCCTGAATATCGTAGCACTGGCAAGTAGGGCAGATGAAGGTACAGGTGCCGCAGCCAAGACAGCTCTGCGAAAGCTCATCCCATTTTTCACTGTTGAAGAGCTTTATCATGTTGTCACTGTCAAAGCCGGTGAGATCGAGATCATGCAGAGGAAGCCGGCCAAGGCGGTCACGCAAGTCTTCTTGGAGTTTATGCACCGGATCGTCCTGACAATCATCGAGGATAGCCAGGGAATCCGTAAAGGTGGCGCCTTTTTCTGTGTTCGCACGCCAGTAGAGGGTGTCGTCACTCATCCAGCAGGTGATATCGCCTGCCGGTTCTGCCGCATCAATTCCGAAAGCGGTGCAGAAACAGGTCTGGCTGGGGTGTGAACAGGCAAGTCCGATGAGCAGTGCGTTTTCACGGCGGGTTCGATAATACGAATCCACCGGCTCCGAGAGGAAGACACGGTCCAGAATGTCAAAACTTCTCAGATCGCAGGCGCGCACACCGAATACGACGAACGGCTCGGCAGGATCACGGTTTTCAATCACCTCAATCTGTTTTCCGGTAACTTTAAAGTTCACCAGATTCTCCACCTGAGGAAAGAACAGATCTTTGGCGCTGCGCACTGTATTACATTTTTCGCTCAGAACTGCACCGTCAGACCAGAGGGAAAATGCCGCCTGTCCGACGGAATTATCCGTAGGGATATATAAGTTTTCTTTCTCTGCAATGGCAGAGAAGAGGTCATTTAAGTTGGACAGAGACAGTTTTTTCATTGTGCACCTCCGTTTCGCTCATAGACGATGGAAGGCTCACAGTCATCCTTTGTGTAATCCATCAGAGCCGGTTTGGTATTCAGATCAGCTCCGGCCATATATGGACCGTACAGTTCGTTGATATCCTTGATGAATTTCCGGTTCAGCAGATGGAGCGGGATATGCTGAGGGCAGACGCGGCTGCATTCTCCGCAGTCCGTGCAGCGGGATGCCACATGGAAGGCCCGGATAATGTGAAACATGTTTTCCTCAAAGGAGTCTGCGGCAGCTTTATTTTTTACACCGGAATTGTCGTTGTCAAAGACACACTTTTCACAGCTGCAGGCCGGACAAACGTTGCGGCAGGCATTGCAGCGGATGCAGCGGGAGAGTTCATTTCTCCAAAACTCGAAGCGTTCTTCGGGTGTCATGGCCTCCAAGCGGGCGACCTCGTCGAAACGGTCAGATTCGCATACATCGCCCTGTTCGCCGATTAGTTCGTCGTAAGTGACAATCTTTTTGCTCTTGCAGACAGCACAGCGTTCCAGTAAAACGTCCGATTTTGCAATGGTTTTGGTCGCATCGAAGGTCTCAGCAATCAGATGGTTTCCGTCTTTCCGGACGGAGAGGAGACCTTCTCCGATGATGTTTCTCACCTTATCGATATCACACATGCCGTCGCACTGTACGCCAATGACATACACGTTTTCACGTAGGATGCGATGCTCCTTTAAGAGCTGGGTAAAGGAGTAGGAATCGCAGGGTTTTAAGAAGACGGCGATTTTTCCGGGTTTTCGGGATTCCGCAATCAGGTATTTGGAAAGGTTGGCGCCGGAGAAGGAATTAAAGACGAACTTCGCCTCCAACGCAGATACACTGTCAAAGACAGCGGGAGTCAGGTCATAGAAGAATTCGCCCGTTTTCCAGCCCAAGACGCGGTCGACCGTGCCGTTATTCAGCAGTTCTGTCGCTTTGGCAATCATTCTTTTCTGCATCGCAAGTCCTCCAGTCTCCGGTTCGGTCCAAGTTTAGTGATGGTGGCAACAAATTCGTTCATAGTCGCGGCGAATTTTGCGCCTTCTGCCGCGGATACCCACTCGACGCGGGTGCGCTCTTCCTCGATGCCCAAAAAGTCCAACATGGAGAAAAGCAGGGTCATCCGGCGGCGGGCATAATAGTTGCCGGTGGTGTAATGGCAGTCACCGGGATGACAGCCGCAGAGAATGACTCCGTCTGCCCCCCGCTGAAATGCCCGAAGGATGAACATGGGATTTAAGCGGCAGGAGCAGGGAATCCGGATAATCTTTACATTGGCGGGATATTGCAGACGGTTGGTACCGGAAAGGTCTGCTCCCGCATAGGAACACCAGTTGCAGCAGAAGGCTACAATGGTGGGGCTAAACGTTTCATTTACCGACATATCGCATCTACCTCCGCCATAATCTGTCTGTTTGAGAAGCCCTTTAGATCCATAGCACCGGAAGGGCAGGCAACTGTGCAGGCACCGCAGCCCTGGCATACCGCAGGATTTACCTGCGCCACGCGTCGAATAAGAGTAGTTCGGTTGGGACCGCGGAATTCCTTGTCTACATAGGTGATTGCACCGTAGGGACAAACCTTTTCACAGCTGCTGCAGCCGTTGCACATCAGTTCATCCGGCTGGGCAGTGCAGGGGTTACAGGTTAGATGATCTTTGCAAAGAAGACCGATGACCTTTGCTGCAGCGGCACTGGCCTGGGCAACTGTCTCAGGGATATCCTTCGGTCCCTGACAAGCGCCGGAGAGGAAGATGCCGGCAGTGGGACTCTCCACCGGGCGAAGCTTTGGATGGGCTTCGGTGAAGAAATCGTTGGTGTCCATGGAGGCGGTGAGCATGGTAGCCAAGGGTCTGGCACTCTTATCCGGCTCGATGGCGGCTGCGAGAACGACCATATCCGCGTCAATGTGCAGTTGCTGTCCGCCTAAGAGGTCAGAAGCCTGAACCAGAAGCTTTCCGTTTTGAGGAACGACTTTTCCGACCATTCCTTTAATGTAATGTACTCCGTATTCCTCGACAGCGCGGCGGTAGAACTCGTCAAAGTTCTTTCCGGGTGTACGCACATCAATGTAGAACACATAGACATCTGTGTCGGGGTATTTCTCCCGGCAGAGCATGGCATGCTTTGCGGTGTACATACAGCAAATCTTGGAGCAGTAGGATTTTCCTTTTTCTGCCTGCGCATCACAGCGGGAACCGACACACTGTACAAAGACAATGGTCTTAGGATGAGTTCCGTCCGAAGGGCGCAAGAGTGTGCCGCCGGTGGGGCCGGCAGCGTTCATGAGCCGCTCAAATTCCAGGGAGGTCACCACATCGGGACTCTGAGAATAGGCAAACTCGTCAAATTTATCCAGTTTGATAGGTTCAAAGCCGGTCGCAACGACGATTGCACCGTAATCCTCCTCAATGAACTCATCTTTTTGGGTATAATCAATTGCACCTGCGGTACATACTTTGGAGCAGACACCGCACTTTCCGGTTTTTAACATGGTGCAGTGGGCGGGATCAATGGTCGCTACCTTCGGCACCGCCTGCGCAAAGGGAATATAGATGGCACGGCGGTTATCCAGCCCCAGATTAAACTCATTGGGCACTTTTTTCTGTGGACATTTTTCTGTGCAGGCACCGCAGCCGGTACATTTTGATTCGTCCACATAGCGGGCTTTTTTCTTGATGGTCACATGGAAGTTGCCTACAAAGCCCTTTACCTGCTCAACCTCCGAGTAGGCATAAATATGTATTTTCTCGTTTTGTGCCGCATCCACCATCTTGGGAGTAAGGATGCAGGCTGCGCAGT
>JAFSBP010000281.1 GCA_017437205.1 Lachnospiraceae bacterium | reverse complement strand
GCTTTTTTCTGATCTCACGCTCAATCTGAGTGGAAGGATCATTCGCATCGAAGATGACGCGGTCGTTTACCTTGATCGTGCCATTGTCCGGCTTTTCCAGAAAGTTTAAGCAGCGAAGGAGTGTAGTCTTTCCGCTTCCGGAGGATCCGATGATGGACAGTGCCTGTCCTTTTTCCAAAGAAAAACTGATGTCATCCAGAACATTGACGGAGCCAAAATGCTTTTCTATGTGATTGACTTCTAAGATTGCCATAACGCTCCTCCTTATCTGAAATAGTCCAGCTTCTTTTCCAGCCGGTTAAACAGGATGGTGAGAACACCGACAAATAAGAGATAGTATACCATCGTGTAAAACAGCGGCCAGGTGATACCGTCAGATTTCATATAGGCCTCGCCGGCTTTGACTAACTCTGCGATCGCGATGATTCTTGCCAGGGATGTATCCTTAACGAGCGTGATGATCTCGTTGGACATGGGAGGAACGATCCGCTTGATGACCTGCATGAGCGTCACCTTGAAGAAAATCTGAGATTTGGTCATACCGAGAACTTCACCGGCCTCACGCTGTCCCGCGGGTACACCTTCAATTCCACCGCGATAGATCACGGAAAAATAGCAGGCGTAGTTGATTACGAAAGCGACAACACAGGCGGTCATGCGGCCATTTTCAAAGGCCCAGATATTGTTGTTAAACCACATGCCGGGGCCATAAAAGATGATGATCAGCTGAAGCATGAGCGGAGTGCCACGGATAATCCAGACTAATACATCGGTTGCTGCGCTGATAGGGCGAAAAGCTGCCAGCCCTGTCAGCTTTGGAAAGCGCTTCGCCATACGGCGAAACGGAGTCCATTTGCTCATGGAGCCGAAGGCAATCACAAGACCAAGCGGCAGAGAGAATAAAAGCGTCAGAACGAAAAGTTCTGCGGAAACGCCGAGTCCCCTAAACAGGGATAAGGTTACAGACCAAAACATGTAAAAACTCCCGTCATTTCAGATTACTTTGTTACAACTACCTGAGCATTGTTGCAGTAAGGGTTGGTGCATTCCATGGCCGCCTTTACCGCGTCGGTCAGAGTCATGCCGTTCCATACTACGTCGATACTCTTGGAATCAAGCTCCATCGCTTTGTAATCCCAGTCAATCACAACAAATTCGATTTCTACGTTAAGCTTCTTTGCAACCAGTTTTGCCATATCAGCGTCAAATCCGATCCAGTTTCCGGATGCATCCTTGTAGTCCATCGGTGCAAACTCGGTGATACCGACGATCAGTTTTCCCTTGCCCTGGATGTAAGCTACATCACTTTCCGCGGAAGGAGTGAATCCGGTAGCGGCAGGCTGAGCGATGATCGCTTCCTGAACACCGTAGGTTTTCGCAATCTCCATCATGGTTCCGTCTGCATAGGATTCGGAAAGTAC
This sequence comes from Lachnospiraceae bacterium, assembly GCA_017437205.1. Classification (GTDB taxonomy): domain Bacteria; phylum Bacillota; class Clostridia; order Lachnospirales; family Lachnospiraceae; genus RGIG423. The sequence goes on along the minus strand of JAFSBP010000281.1, from coordinate 3,124 downwards.
GTTATTAATATAAGCCGCCAGATCAGATCCCTTGCGGCAGCCGATGCCGTAAAGCTCCTCGGTCAGTCGCTGATCAGTACACTTAAGATCGGGATAGCTGGTGCCGGGGCCTACCATAGCGCCTGCCATCAGAGAGTCGATGATGGCTGCATTCGAGGTGCCGGCCTGAACTTCCATCAGTGCGGCAGCCATGTTTTCCACGCTGTTGATCTGGTATCCTTTTTCCTTGGCGATCGCCTCGCCGGCAGAACCTGCCTCAACGGCGTAAACAGTTTTTTTGGGCTGGCTGCAGGCGGTCAGCGAGAAAATCATAGCCACAACAGCAAGCAATGCCATTAATTTTTTCATCTTTATTTCCTCCTAGGGTATAAATTAATGATTTATTACGCTAGCAGTTTACCACACTAAAATATGATTGTAAAGTCCTTAATTTTTATTTCACGGCTTTTCTTGGCTTTTCGACATTTTTACAAATTTTTTTTGCTATCCCGTAGATTTTTTTGAAATAATATGCTAGACTATACCTCATACTGCGAAAGTTTGGAGGTAACCGGCGAAGATGGAAAGAAAAAAGCTGATTGAGTTTCGTAATATCGTCAAAAGTTTTGACGGGCAGATTGTCTTAAAGGGCGTAAATCTGGATATTTATGAAAAAGAGTTTGTCACGCTCTTAGGTCCCAGTGGCTGTGGAAAGACGACACTCTTACGTATTTTAGGCGGTTTCCTCGAACAGGATGAAGGAAGCGTTATTTTTGACGGGGAGGATATCAGCAAAAAGCCACCCTACGATCGTGAACTGAACACCGTATTTCAGAAATACGCGCTGTTCCCGCACATGAGTGTGTATGAGAATATTGCGTTTGGATTGAAGATAAAGAAGATGAGTAAGGACGTCATTGACCAGAAGGTCATGAAGATGTTAAAGCTCATCGGCCTTGAGGGCTATGAGAAGAAGAATCCCACCCTGCTCTCCGGCGGACAGCAGCAGCGTGTGGCGATTGCCCGTGCGTTGGTAAATGAGCCGAAGGTGCTTTTGCTGGATGAGCCGCTGGCTGCACTTGACCTTAAACTGAGGAAGGAAATGCAGTACGAGCTTAAGCGTATCCAGCAGGAGGTAGGCATCACCTTTATTTTTGTCACCCACGATCAGGAGGAGGCACTGACCATGTCAGATCAGATCGTGGTCATGAAGGGCGGCGAGATCCTTCAGGTGGGAAGCCCGGAGGATATTTACAATGAACCCGCGAACCGCTATGTGGCAGGCTTTATCGGCGAGAGCAATATCCTGCCCGGCGTGATGTTAGAGGATTATAAGGTGCGTTTCGACGATATCACCTTTGACTGTGTGGACTTCGGTTATAAGAAGGATGAGCCGGTGGATGTGATTATCCGTCCGGAGGATATTGATATCGTGCCGGTGGAGAAGGGAAAGATGACCGGCGAGGTGCTCAGTACCCTCTTTAAAGGCGTCCACTACGAGATCATCGTGGAGACAGTGCCCGGTACCCATGTCACGGTAAACATGCACGTGATCGGCAACCGCGATGTGGTCAGCGAGGACGGAAAAGAAAAGATGAGCGCCAACGATTTCTATGTGGATATCGAGGACGTGGAGAAGCTGGATGATAAGGAAATCATCGCTCTGTCAAATGCACAGGCATGGAATCCGGAGACGGATGAATATATGTCTATCGCGAAAATCGAATGTGAGCTGCAGGCAGAGATCGGAGAGTATCCCGTTAAGTTTATCTCCGCGAATGGTACCAGCATTGAGCGAAAGATCTTTGTGGTGAACCAGTCCTTTGTAAAGAATGAAAAGAAGAATGAGGCGATTATGGCCTTCAACTTCTTCAAAACCGTGGATGAGATCCGAGAGTCCCAGTCTCTGGACACCGATTTGAAGATCTGGGCGAACGCGCAGGGATGGAAGCTGAGCGATGAGAATCAGAGTATTGATATCAGTGTGGATTACGATTTCGAGCCGGAGAGTGTGAAAGAGGGCAAATATAAGATCAGCTTCTGGACTACCGGACGTGAGTTTAAGATTCACACAACCGATTATTCCGCAGTGGGTGAACAGGTCGGTCTGACCTTCTTCCCCGAAGATATTCATGTGATGTCAAGGATGGTATTTTAATGAAAAAGTTTGCACGATTGGCGATTCCCTATATCATTTGGGCAGCATTGATGCTGGTGCTTCCGATGGCTCTGATCGCGCTGTATTCTTTTATGGAGCACGGAAACAGTATCATTTCCTTTTCTTTTACGTTGGAGCACTATGTGAAGTTTTTTACCGATCCGGACTTCTTAATCATTCTGTGGCGCTCCCTGTTGATCGCGGTCAAGACGACAGTGATCTGTCTGTTGATCGGTTATCCGGTAGCTTATTTCATTGCGCGTAGCTCTGAGCGCGTGCAGAATCTGTTGGTGTTGTGCATTACTATGCCCACCTGGATCAATATGCTGGTCCGTACCTACGCATGGATCGGTCTCTTAAGCGAGGGCGGTCTGGTGCAGCAGGTGTTGGGCATTTTCGGGATGGGAGATAAGGATCTTCTCTACACCGAGGGAGCGGTGCTTCTCGGTATGGTGTATAACTTTGTACCTTTCATGATCCTGCAGATCAACACATCACTCTGCAAGATGGATCATTCCCTCTTAGAGGCCAGCGCGGATCTGGGTGCAAGCCCCGCCCGCACGTTTATGCGGGTGACCCTGCCTTTGTCTATCCCCGGTGTGATCAACGGGATCACGCTGGTATTCCTGCCTGCCATCAGCTCCTTCTTTATTCCGAAACTCTTGGGCGGCGGTCAGTATTTCCTGATTGGTAACCTGATCGAGAATCAGTTTATTACGGTAGGAGAATGGAACTTCGGCAGTGCAATCTCCATGATCATGGCAGTGATGATGATGGTTCTGATGATGGCGGTGAAGCGTGTGGAAGAACGCAATCACGCAGGGAAGGAGGACTGACCGGATGAAAAAGGGAAAACGCACGTTTGGAAAGACATTGACGATTTTAGTGATCATCTTTTTCTATCTTCCTATCCTTTATATGATGGTATTTTCGTTCAATGAAGGAAAGTCATTGACGGCGTTCAGCGGTTTTTCGCTGCGCTGGTAT
>JAFSBP010000280.1 GCA_017437205.1 Lachnospiraceae bacterium | reverse complement strand
TGATAACCGCGCACCATCGCCGCAGCCACCTCACCTGCCAGATAAGGGTCTTCGCCCGGGGACTCCATCACACGTCCCCAACGGGGATCTCTCACCAGATCCGCCATCGGGGAAAAAGTTACATGGACTCCGGCCGCTGACGCTTCCTTCGCCGTCGCATACGCCGCTTCCTCGATTAGTTCCGGATCAAAGCTGCATCCTTGTGCCAATGGAATCGGAAAAATCGTCTTAAATCCGTGAATCACATCCTGCATAAACATCAAAGGAATCTTATGACGGGACTTTTCCAAATAGTCCTTCTGTATCTTCATCACATACTCAGCACCGTGAGAACCCAGGATGGATCCGGTCTGTTCAAGCTCCTCATCGGTAAAGGACCACTGTCTGAAGGGTCCGGTAAGGTTCGCAAGCGCTGTGTGGCAAATATGCCCTGCCGCCAACTGCGTCATCTGCATCGCCTTTTCGCTCAGGCTCATCTCTTTTATTAATTCCAGCAAGTCTCTTTTTTCCATATATTCACCCGTTTCATTTTTTTCATGAAATGTGGTCTTTTGATCCTTATCTCATCACACAACCCAGTGTTTTATGCAGCTCTCCCGCTGAATCAGCCGGGTAGAAAGTACAATCTGTTTACTTTCGCCGCCCGCAAGCATCTGAAGCAAAGTTTCCGCAGCTGCAACACCGAGCTCATATAACGGACGATGCACGGTCGTCAATTTCGGCTCCAGAAAGGCACTGATCTGAATATCATCCATGCCAATCACCGAGATATCCTCCGGAATGCGAATATGCATATCCTTTAACGCATCCATACAGCCCTTAGCCATCTCATCGTTAAAGGCAAAAATCACCTCCGGTGTCCTTCCGGTCTTCACCATCTGAATCGTCTTTGCATAAGCCTCTTCCTCCAGCCAGTTCCCGTCCATGATCCACTCTTTTGGCAGCTCCAGCCCAAACTCTTCCACGGCCTTTTTCACTCCGCGAAGGCGCTGCTCTCCGTCAAATCCGGCGCCGATAAAGCAAGCAATCTTCTTTAGCCCCAAATGAGAAATATACTGTCCCACCTTGTACGCGCTGCCTGCATTGTCAATCAACACACTGGAAATATTTTTCCCGTGCAGTTCTCTGTCCAGAACAACAATAGGAAAATCATCATCCGCCAGCTTCTTTATGGTCTCATCGGTGATTGACGGCGAGAAAATGATTGCTCCATCAGTCATCTTCTCTGTCAACAGCCTAATCACCTGAAGATCATCCTGCGACGGGTTGCATTTGCCCGCCACCAGTTCCTTATCATGATTGTCAAATACTTTCTCGATTCCTTTCAGCACCTCACCATAAAATGCTCCGTACAGGGAATTTGCAAAATATCCGATGAAACCTTTTTTCTGCAGACGAAGACTTCTGGCCATGCCATTTTGCACATAGCCCAGTTCCTTCACTGCCTTAAATATCCGTTCTTTTTTTTCCTCGCTTACCGGACCGGAATTGTTGATCGCGTAGGAAACCGCAGAGATGGAAACGTTTGCCGCCTCCGCCACATCTTTAATTGTTACTGCCACAGTATCTCCCCATTTCTCTTGCCTCAGACAGCAATTCAATCAGTCGAAACCGACGTTAAGAAACTCGTCTATCCTTCCGTCTATCTTACTGATGATTTTGGTTCTGCCATCCTCGTGTATAATGTCATAATCCTCTGAATGTCTCACGGGAACATCGCCCTCAAATACGATTTCGTCCTGCGGCTGTGTCAATCTGAATACAATCTCACTCTCCCGGCAGGAATGAATCTCCGCTGTCGAAAATCTGACCTCATAATCGCCCAACCGCAGATTCATCGGAAGCATATATCCGTCTCTGCTTCCCAGATACATCTCTTTTCCCTCAAACAAAACGTTGCCATTATAATACATCTGGCATGACTTTGTAAAGGTATCAAGGTTTAAAATGTGCAAAAATTTTTCTTTATTTTCTCTGTCCTTACTCATTCCCATCATGATGCCATAATATTCACAGGAGTGAGAAAGTTTGTGTTCAATACCCAGATGCTTCATCAGCTTTTCGATCGCTTCCAGATGACAGATATAGTCCGTGCCGATGACCACCGAACATCCGGCTTTCACCTTTTTTTCAAAGGCACAGATGCCTCCCTTCACCGAGAGTTCCATCAGCGGTGTGAGATTATCGCCCTCATAAACTTCTGCATAACCGGTGCGCACCTCTGCGTAACCCTCTAGCGTTCCCACCGGCTGAACGCTCATAAAGCGAAGATCCCCTTCTGTTATAAATGTCTCGCTCTTCACCGAAAGCATATCCGCCAAAATTCGACAGGAATTTCCCTCCATATCCAAGACAGGGAGCCGTCCGTATAAGATCAGCTTTCCGCCGCTCTCCACAAATTCTTTCAAAAGGGTCTGTGTCTCTTCCGGCATGTAGGACGCTGACAACACAAAAATCGCGTCTGCCTGATCGATCAGCGGTCCGTTTCCCTGCAGATTTATACCGCCGAAACTGTACTGATTCAAGAGAAGTGCCTTGGCAAAACAGTCCCAACCGGTACCTGCGCGCCATCTGGATACATTCTGTACCATCTCACGCTCCAACGGCGTATAGCTGTACTCAGTCATAAAATAGTCCGGAATAAAACCGATATACAGTCCGGATTTTTCCTCCCGCATGCCGAAAAGCTTCTCTCCATTAGCCACTAAAACATTATTCGCCCGCTTCATCCGTGGGAACATGTAGCCGAGTTTCCCTTCCGGATTTACCGGTGCAGCAAATCCATGCCGCTCTCCGGTGATTGCAATCCGGTGGTTCCCATCAGGCCTCGGTTTTTTCAACAGATAATTTCTTCCGCCACAGAACAGGTAATGGTTGATGAGTGCATTTCCCTGCAGTGCGCAGATGCGCTCGGTAAAATCCGCGTCGGATACGTCCAGTCTGCCCGCTCCGGTCTCACCGTAATCGGCGGATCCGCTCTGGAACTCAAAGCTTCCCAGCGGGTGTGTGGACAGATTAACCGTCTCCATGTAGCAGTTAATAATATAGATATCCTGCAGGTTCTCCATCGTGACACCCGACAGGTAAATGTCTGATCCGGCAAAATAGTCAGGCGACTGAGTATAACTCTCCATCAGCTGACTGATCCCGATGGGGAAGGTGTGTCCTCTTCCGCCCCCGGTCCCGTGAATATTGATGAGGAAAGGGATATCCTTCACGCCGTACTTCTCCGCCATTGCTTTCAGTTCAGCCACATAGCGCGCGTATCGGCCACGCATGTAATATCCCAAGTCCTTATGATACTTAAGACCGTATTCATCCTCCGGTCTCTGATAATGTTCTCTGCGGACTTCAAACGCTTCTCCCATGAATGGATATCTTCCGTTCAACTCCTCCGCAGAATACCTTTTGCCCAGCCACTCCTCGAAATCATGGAGCACAACATCCGACAGATCCGGACTGTTGGCCACCCAGCTGAGCATACCAATCTCATTATCCAACTGGCAGGCAATCACATTGCCGCCATTTACAATCAATCTATCCGCAAGCACAGGCATGATCTTCGCGTACCACTTTTCCACACAGCGAAGAAAATCCGGTGCCAAATAATCCAACGTAGGGTTGGGTGTCTTCCTGCCCTCCCAAGTGGGACAGCGCAAATCGGGGTAATTCTCCTCCACCCAGTAGGGAATTCCCTCGTTCTTCATCTCGGCCATGATAAAGGGACCGGGACGTGCCACAAAATACAGATCATTTGCCGCACAAAGATCAATAAATCCTGCCACATCAAGGTTCTCGCGTTCCCAACCGGTCAGGTCGAAAACACCCTCTTCCTCCTCATGGCAGATCCAGGGAATGTAAGACGCAACCGCATTGCAGCCGGAAAGCTTTAGCTTCGTGATCCGGTCCTGCCACTCAGACTTCTCAAGACGGTAATAGTGAATTTCGCCGCTGACAATCAGTTCTCTTTTGCCGTTAATCCACAGGGCCTTGTCCTCAAGCTTAACCATGCCGTGCATCCTCCAAAAACTATTATATTAAGACCCTGCAGAGAATAAACGGAGCCGTTTTTCGGGTTTATTCTCCGCAGGGTCGTACCCTTTTACTCGCCGGTGATACCGGATTTATCGATACCCTCTACGAACCACTTCTGCGTGAATGCATAAAGAATCAGCAGAGGAACAATAACGAGGAAAGTACCTGCCATCTGTGCCGCCTCGTTTGCGGTCACACCGCTTGCGCCCTCAGATGCAACCAGTTTGTTAAAGGACTCAACAAACGCCTGCAGCTGAATCGGCAGGGTCTTGATTTTTCCCTGGAAATACAATGATCCAAGGTAAGTCTCATTCCAATACCATACGGTAGACAACAGGAAGCTAATCAGGAAACCGGGCTTTGCGATCGGAATCGCAATGTTGAAGAACACGTTCATCTGCGTACCACCGTCTACCTCAGCCGCCTCGATCAGAGATACGGGCATCTGCTTGTAGAAGTTGTAGAAGATCAGAATGAAGATTGAGCTCTTAAAGCCCTGTCCGAAGATTGCGGGCAACAGGTAAGCGTTTACGCTTCCCAACAGATTCAGATCCTTGTACATCAGGTACTGAGGGATCATGGTGATCTGGCTGGGGATAATGAAGGTTGCCAGTACAAGCGCGAACAAAATATTCTGTCCTTTAAACTTATATCTCGCAAAACCGTATCCCACCAAGCTACAGGTAAAGGTCTGCAAAAGAGCCGGGGTTACACTGACAAAAATAGTCGTACCCAAGGTCTTCCAGTAACCCATTACACGAACCGCACGTTCATAGTTTTCCGTAGAGAAGCTGTAGGGAATCCAGTTTACCAGTGGGTTAACCAGATCATCGGAGGTCATGAATCCCATACTGATCATTTTCAGCAGTGGAAATACAAACACGAAGCCCATTACGATCACGAAACCGTAGATCATTACATTATAGCCTATTCGTTGTGCTTTCTTTTGCATGATCACTCCTCCTTTCCTGCCGTGCGCTTTAATTTTCTCTGCTCGCGCTTCTGATCGCGGATCACCTTTTCGTATTCCTTCATCTGCTGTTTTACCGCCTTGCTGTTTCCGTACAAGTTAGCCTTCTTCGGTCCATAGATCAACATGAAGAAGCCGATGACCAAAAGCAGGGTAAAGAAGTATACCCAGGCCTGCGCGGAAGCATAACCCATACCGGAGGTGATGGAGAACATATTTTCCTGAATCATCGAAATTACCGGGTTGGTGTCGAAGGTGGAGATCGTTACGATCGTGTAAACAATACAGATAACGATCATGGTTCGAAGGTTTGGCAGAGTGATCAGCCAGAAGCTCTCCCATGCGGAAGCACCGTCAATGTGTGCCGCCTCGTACATGGGCTTATCCATCTTCTGCAGTGCAGAGAGCAGTAGCAGAATCTGTACACCGCAGAACCACAGGATCATGACGAAAGAATCGATCAGTGTGGAGAGCAACGTACCCAGGGTTTCGGGAAGCATCATGATGATACTATCAATCAGACTGCTGTCCTGGGTTCCCTGAATTGCCATCAGGCCCATGTCTGTGAATTTCTCCATAACCGGACCACTGATAATGATAACCGGAAGGAAAAATACCGTTCTCATCAGACCTTTGCCCTTGATATCCTTGCTGAGCACCATTGCGATCAGCAGAGAGAATACCACGGCGATCGGCACCTCCAGTACGATCTGTCCGATGTACTGGATCAATGCCTTAGTAAAAGTTACATCAGAAAGAAATGCATTCTGATAGTTAAGAAATCCTACAAACTCGGTAATCAAACCATTTGCGGAAATGATAACTGAGTCAAAACTCATTTTTATGGTTCGGAAGATCGGATAAATGGTAAAAATGAGAAAACCGATTACCCATACGGAAACGAACATCCATCCTCTGATGCTGTCTCTCGCAGATTTCGTTAATTTCTTTTTATCCATCTCAATCCCCGCTTTCTGCCAGCAAATAACTATTTGCCTCTACGCTGATCTTGCCGTTGGAATATGCCGCGTCACTGTGATTGATCACAAGGCTGATTCCGTTGGAGTACTCCACGCGCACCACGTCGGTTGCAAGAACCTCATGGTCGGTGATGGTCGCACCCTCTACCTTGGAAAGGGCATCATTCATCTTCGCATACTCAGATACAATGGAATCCTTCCACAGCGCATACTCGGAAGTATACAGCCATGAAGATTTCGTATCCAGCAGATCAATCGTTTCCTCCTTCGTCAGATAGAAGGAAGGATAGAGTCCGTACTCGAGACACTTCAAAAGATCTGACTCAGCATTTGCGTGGAAGTTGAATCCGCTGCCATACATCTCGATATAGCCTTTCAGCAGAATCTGCAGGAAAGGAACCGTATCGGTAAAGATGTAGTAACCGCTGGAAGAGGTAGGCATGTCGTAGATTGCATCAGCCAGCCCGTACAGGTATGCGTTGGGAGTGTACAGACTAAGGTTTGCATCCTTCAATTCTATACCCTCAAATAGTTCCTTCGCCTCTCCTCTGGTGTAGAGACCTTTGGTGTTCCAGTTGGAATACAGATATTTTCCAAGGCAGTCAACTGCCAGGGAATTTACACCGATACCCGCTGCCGAATCCGCAAACTCTCCCAGTGCATCTACCGTATATTTCGGTGAGAGGTAGGTAAACAGACCGTTATCGTAAGTCGTCAGCAGAATTTTACTGATGCTCTGTGCCTTATCCTTATTGGAGTATCCCTTCGCACCATTGTATCCTCTGGTAAAGTCACAGTAGAAAGAAACGTTTACGCCCTGCGCCTGATACTTATCGATCAAAGCGGTCCACTCTTTCTTTGTTCCGGTCTTATTGTTAAAGTTGAATACTGTGGGAGCTACACCGGTAGCACCCTCCTTGCTTGTACCACGCAGAACCACTTCGATATTGGTGATACCCTCGTCCATCAGATCCTTCAGGATCTCATCCAGTTCTTCTACTGTCGTCATGGATACGGTGGACGTTCCCACCAGTCCATCCTTCTGCTCGGAAACGATAAATTCCAGCTTAAGCGGAATATCTGTTCCCTTGCTCTCAGAGATCGCCAGAGCACCCTGCTCCACCAGATAATCTCTGTACGCATTTGCGATACCGACGTAGTTTGCATCATCGCCGGACAGGAAGGTGTAGGAAAGACCGATATCAAACTTATTTCTCTCCTCCTGCGTCTTTGAAACACTGGTTCCGCTCTGGCTCATCTTCATCTGATAAACCTCACGTACCAAAAACTTGGCGGTAATAAAGTTAAAATCTGTGGTAATACCGCTTGCATACGCCTCAATCTGCGCGTATTCATCGCCCTCGGTGATAATTGCGGCAAGACCGTTCTTATCAATGTTCTGGATCATTCCATAGACAGGAATGTAAACATTCTCAGAGGGAAGCAACATTCCCTGCTCAACCTTTCCGTTGAACTTTCCGAGGCCGATATCACTTCCGTATACCTGCTTGCGGTAAGGCTCGGTGGAAAGATTCTGCACACCGGTTCTGATCAGAGCGCCACAGCCATCGGGAACGAACATATATCCGTTCTGGGAATGTCCGCGGTTTGCGTCCATGAAGGGGAACAGGTAAATGCTCTGCAGCGTATACTTACATCCTTCTTTCTCCCAAATTCCGTCATACGGTACACTCACATCAATTCCCTTGTCAGTCAGCTTTACATCCACCGCAACGCCTACGCCCTCAGGCCAGGTAACGGTTGCGGTAAAGCCTGAACCAAGGATGGTAGACTCTACTGTCGCCTCTTTGGTAGTCAGCGGCCAGGTGGAAACCTTACCCTTTGAATCACGAAGTTCCAGAGTAACACCGGACTGCATCATTCCGGTCCAGGTCTTATTCAGGCCTTCGATCTTCTCTCCGTCCTCTGCGACGGAGGAATGCACGTAGCCGGTCGCCTTCTCCACTACCTGGATTGCCAGGGTCTTCGGATTATAATACAGGGTGAACTTCTCGTTTTCCGCTGCCTTCTCCATACCCTCAGCGAGTTTATCGGAAAACGGGGTATCTCCGCTCCACTCCTCATCTTTCTGAGTGCTGGAGTTTTCCATGGTAATTACTTTATTTTCACCCTCCGTCAGCTCAGCAAGCCAAGCATTGGGAGCGTCTTCTGTTGCCATTGCAATCAGTCCTGAGGAAGCCGCGCATACCATAACCAGAACAAGTACAATCGCAACGGTCTTTTTGAAAGAAATCTTGTTCAACTTATACACGGATGATCACCTCCTGAATGATATCAAGGACAAAGTCTTTCAGCTGAGTAAACAGCAGATACAACATAAATACTGCCAGCACCAGCAGGAACATGGTCACTGCCGTCACCAGAATATTCTTAATCGTACCCTTGAAGGAGAAGAAGTGAATCTCCTGAATCATCAGGTACAGTAAAATTGCAGACCATGCAACCAGTACCAGAACACCGAAGGAGTAAACAAATGCCTCATTCTGAGTCAGTACGTTGGTCAAAATCTGAAGGGGAAGCATAAACAGCAGATAAGGGGAGATCGCATAGATCGTTCCACAGTATACCTGCTTGAACTTACCTTCACCTTCGGTGATAGTGCTGACCAGATAGTTGCAGACAACAAAGAGCAGCAAAGGAAGGAGAACAGATCCTACCAGTGTCACTACGTTGACATATGCAACATTGGTCTGGTTGAAGATGTAGCTGGTCACATACAGATTCGTGATCTGAAGTACTCCCAGCCAGATATAGAGCAACGTCGCGCTGAGCCAACCCACTCTGTTCTGATATCTGATCTCATAATATGCGTCGAACGGCTTCTTTAAGATCATCTTCATGATCATGAACTCATCGACGATCTTAATCGAAGTAATGGATTCCTTCACCTTCTTTACGTTCGTGGAGATTACTTTCTTCTTGTCCAGCTTCTTCACGATCGCAGAAACCAACCAGATTACCGCAAGAACAACGATCACGGTTCCCAGATTATTCTCTATCCAGTCATTTCTGGAGTACCAGAACGCCTGTGAGTATCCGGTAACATTCTCCGCCATCTTGTAGTAATCCATCGCCTCCTGATAATCCTGACGCTTAAAGGCAGCCTTTCCAAGTGCCTCATAGGAGAACAGGAATGCGGTGTTCATCTTGTTGATATACTCCCAAGTCTTCTCAGACTCCTCATATCGTCCGTCTAAGTAAAGGGAGTTACCCTGATGTACTGCCGCAGCAAAATCGGTGATCTCGTAAACCTGAATGATGCCTTTGTTTTTATCCAAAGCAATCAAGTCTCCGTTATCCAGCACATCAATCGCAGCAGGGGTGGTCAAAAGACCTACTCTCTGTGTCTCGGTGTCCTTTCCTCCGAATGCGAATACCAGGTTACCGTAGTTATCGTACTCGTAGAAGGTTCCGTCTGCGTCGATCGCATAAACATTCATGTCCTTGTCAACCGCAACATCCACAAAGGTGGTACTGTTGACTCCGGTGCTAAACAGATCAGTTCCGGAGATGGATAGTTTTCTGATCGTCTGTCCCTGACTGGCTGCATTCGCACCCTGTGTTACCGTGTAGATCAGACCCATGCTGTCAACCGCAATATTTGCAGGGCTACTGGGAGTGTTCTTAAAGAGCTTATCAATCTGCTCCTGAGTAAAGAACATCTTCTGCAGGATCATCATGAATGATGTATTGGTGCGGTTAGCACCGAAATATCCCAGGAAGTTTCCTTCCTCACTGATCTGCATCAGACCGGAGTAGGAACCCTCAGATACCACGTAGATATTTCCACGCATGTCCACACCGACCTTTATCGGCGCAAATTTTGTTTTTTCGCCCAAGGTTTTCTCTGTGGGCTTATCAATACGTCTAAACAGTGTTCCGTCGTGATTGAACAGCAGGACACATGCATTGTCGTAATCTGCAACATAGATGTAGTCATCGTTTACCGCAATTCCGGTAGGGCTTTTCATCTCGTCACTGGTGATTACCCGGGTGACCTCATTGTTTTCCAAAACAACGATCCGTCCGTTTCCTGTATCGGCAACATAGATCTTGTTCTGATAAACGAAGAAATCCTGAGGAGCGTTCAGATCCGCACGGATCGTGGTTCCCGGCTCATAAGCAGTCTGTGTATGTACTACGTAGCCGTCCGGTCCCTGTGTCCATGTGTAATAAGGAGCCTCTGCGTTAGCACGAATCGTATCGCCGCCAAAGATAACGGCAACCAGCAGCAAACATAAAACCACTGCCAATTTCTTATTGATACCCTTCATATCCCTCGCCTCCTCCTTACTTAATACCGGAATGAGCCATGGTGCTCATTACGTTCTTCTGCATGAAGATAAAGATTACAAGGTTCGGTATAAACATGATCAGCGTCGCCGCGGCCGCCTGACCGATACCGACGACGTCGTTACCTGTGGTTGTCAGGGTGGTCATGTAATATGCGAAGGTCTTCATGTTATCCGCATTCAGATAAAGCTCACTGGCCTCGATGGCATTCCATGCAGCCTGGAAGGTCAGGATGACAACGGTTGCAAGGGAGGACTTACTCAGAGGCATGATGACCTTCATGAAAATCTGGAAGTCTTTCGCACCGTCGATTCTCGCCGCCTCGATAAGTGCATCGGGAATCTGATCCATGAACTGCTTAACAAGGAACAGACCTACGGGCATCGCCAAGCCGGGGATAATATGTACCCAGAAATTGTCGATCAGTCCGCTGTAGTAGATAACCAGGTACTTCGGAATCTTTACGGCTGCTCCGACGAACATCAGTGCTGCGGTATTGATCTCGAAGATCAGACCCTTTGCCTTGAAATCTTTCTTGGACAGAGCGTATCCTGCAAACGCGGTGATAAAAATCGTACAGATTACTGTCAGCAGCGTAGACAGAATACTGTTGAAAAAGTAACGGTAAATTGGAACCTCCGAACCAAGCATGGACTCAATCAGCTTTTTGAAGTTGTCCAATGAAGGCTTCTGCGCGAAGAATTTCGGAGGATAAATAAACAACTCATCAAGCGGTTTTAACGCCTGTGAAAAAATGTAGATGATCGGCAGACCCATCACTACAGCCATCGGAATCAGAATCGCATAGAACTTCAGCTGGCTTTTGTGGAATCTGGTAGGATTCATCTTCTTTCCCTGAATAGATGCCATGTTCTTCCTCCTCCTTTAATCTTTCTCGGCCAACAGCTTGGTCACTACCTTGGAGCAGATCCAAATGAACGCCAACAGTACTACGGAGATTGCGCTGGCATAACCCATCTCGTAACGAAGGAAACCATAGTCCTCGATGTGGTTGAGCGCCAACTGACCGGCGTACTGCGGTGTGGGGTTACTTCCCGACAGGGTAACACCGATGGAACCTGCCTGGAAGGTACTTACTACCGCCATAACGGCTGCGAACAGCATCTGAGGCTTCATGGAAGGGATCGTAATGTGAATGATCTCCTGGAAACGGTTCTTGATACCGTCAATGTATCCGGCCTCATATACTTCCTGGTTGATATTCAGGATACCTGCCAGAATGGATAGGAATCCTACACCCATACTGGACCAGAGGGTAACAATGATCATTACCGGCATCAGATACTCGGTAGACTGCAGCCACTGAATCGGCTCGGTAATGAGTCCCCACTGCATCAGCAAACTGTTCAGATATCCGCTCTGGTCTCCGTTAAAGAGAACCTTCCAGATAACGCCCATTGCCACACCGGAGGTCATGGAAGGGGAGTACAGAATCAGTGCAAGAAGGGTTCTGGGCTTGTGCTGAATCTGCGCCAGCATCCAAGCCATAATGAAGGATAACGCGTATCCCAAAGGTCCCGCAATCAGGGAGAACTTCAGTGTATTCGGAACAACGTACTGCATGAAAACCGCATCTGAGGTGAGCAGTGCGATGTAGTTCTTCAGACCGATGAACTTAGGAAAGTTTACCGAGTCAAAGTTAGTGAAGGACAGATAGATTGCAGCGACAACAGGAATAATGATAAACAGGACAAACAGGATCAGATACGGTGCCAGGAACAGGTACGCAGAACCTTCCCTCTTTGCCCAACTCTTAATTTTATTCATCTCCGTTCACCCAACTTTCTATTTTCTCAATGGTCGGGAGCTGGTACTCAGTCATGCCGATACTTTCCATCTTACGCTTGATCTCCTGATTCATGGTGATCGCCGCGTCATCCAGTGCGCTTCGGGCGTTCTCGCCGTCAAACACGATGGCGTTCCATACATTACTGAGCTCGCGCTCGATCATGTAGCTTGCAGGGGTCTTGACCATCTCGTGCAGCCACTCCCACTGCTCCATAATGATCTCTTTGTCGCCTTCGTCCAGAGGCATCTCTGCGAAAGCTTCCATGTTTGCGGTATTCCACATGTAGGTTTCTCCGTAAAGGAGCTGCATCTGGGTACCGAACTCGGTCTGCGTTTCCGCGGAAGTCCACCACTCAAGGAACTGCCAAGCCTCATCCTTTTTATCGGATTTGTCGAAGATAACTG
>JAFSBP010000026.1 GCA_017437205.1 Lachnospiraceae bacterium | reverse complement strand
GAAAGCCTGTTGATTGCCGATCTTACCATTCGGGACAATTTGCTGTTGATTCGCAATGATGCGGCGAAAATTGATACTGTGATGCGCCGTCTGGGCGTGAGTGATCTGTACGATAAATATCCCGACGAGCTGTCGGGGGGCGAGCGTCAGCGCATCGCAGTAGTCCGGGCACTGATCGTAGGTGCGAAGATTTTGCTTGCCGATGAGCCGACGGCCTCCCTTGATGAGGCGAATTCAGTGGAGATTGCCGCGCTTTTGTCTGAACTGCGGAATGAGGGCTGCACGGTGATCGTAGCGACCCATGAGCATTATTTCAATGAACTGGCAGACGAGATCCTGCATTTGGATTACGGAAAACTGGAACATGTTGAAGTGTTATCTGAGAGCTTAGAAGAAAAAAATTGGACTGAGGGTTCTGGCAGAAAGACAGGAGATAATAAGAAAAAGACGTTGGTTAAGCGAAAAGGATTTTCGGAGAAAAGACTGAAAAAGGGAGAAAATTTATCTCTTCTGCGAATTGTTTTCGTCCGAGGAAAGAAACATTGGAAGCTGTCCGCTCTGCTTCCGACGATGCTCCTTGTACTTCTGATCCTTTTGTTTTCCACGGTTACAAAGCAGAGTGACGCCATTTTATTGGGTTATTTGGAACACTATTACCCGGAGGCTCTTTTTAGTGTCAACGAAAAAATTATGGAGAGGCTTCCAGAGAATTTTAAGGAGAAGATGACTGTTTATTATCCTTACATGGCGCAGGAGAACGGTGTTAAGGCCTTTTACTATGCGGCACAGGAGGACAGCATTCTCGCGGTTAAAGGAATGTTAAAGTACGGAAGCTTTCCTGAGTCGCCGGAGGAAATTATCGTTTCCTATGAGTTTGCGCAGGAAAGGATTGGGCTGATCCGGTCGGCGGAGGATATCATCGGGAAAAGTTACACCTTTCTGGGGCGCGAGTTTGTGATCGCGGGATGTATGCATTCCTTTGAGGAGGACATCGACATCGGATTTTTCTTCTCGGCAGAAGGGATGTTTGACAGTGATGCGGTCTACAGACGCTTTCGCGGTTCAATGATTTTTGTAGACTATGAAGTGATGATAGAGATAGGAGAACTCGGGGAGACATACTAGGGATCATACTCTGCTTCTTATGATGGGATATTGCGGGATGAAGAGGCGAGAAGTATCTTAGAGGGTGACGAGCCTGACCGATATACCATCAATTCTATTGAAGGGATTATGAATGATACTGCATACGCAATGAGAATGTTCCTGCTCATCCTGTATTTTGTATTGATTGTCTGTTTCTTAATTGTTTGTATTTTCATTCGCTCTAAGGTGGAAATTGAACTCTTTTACCGTTCGCGGGAAATTGGTTTTCTGCAGGTGTTTCGGATGGGAAAGAAGAAGTTGAGACGGATGATTCTGTGGGAGTATCTGGTACAGTTAGCAGTGGCAGTGATCGTTCCGGTGGGCGTTTATTCGGTGCTAATGGTCGTGGCTTCTCTGTGTCTCAACACAGTGATGATTTTCGATGCGGTGCATATGGCGCTGGTGTTTGGACTGCTTTTACTGCTGTATGTGCAGACGCTGCGCGGAGCGATTAGGAAGTATTTGAAACATGATGTAGTGGAATTGATTCGGGGATGATGGATGGTCGGCATGCAACATTCCCATTTAAACAGCATATTAAAAAAAACTTACGAGCCACCATTAGGGGTGGCTCGCTTTCATCAGTACAGTTTGGCAATAGCAGACAATGCGTTGCGTTCCAATATCTTTTCGTAGTGTTCCTCATGGTAAGCCGCCGCGGATCTTCCTCCGGAAAGCTTATCACCGAACTCTGCCAATACATTGCAGATTCGGCTGTAAGCGGCATCGGGGGTGCCGAGGGGGGCAACTACCAGATGATAAGTTTTGCTGTCCGCCCGATAGAGTGAGCTGAGGCAGGCACTGTCCGGGTTGCGAAGCAGCGTGGCCGCGCGGGATAACTCTCGCAGTGAAGCGAAGGAGAACAGCCGTATCGCATCGGCGGGATTGGCTTCGGGAGCCGGTGCCGGTGCTTCGGATGCAGGCGCGGAATTTTCAGCCAGATGCTTTCGCATCACCTCGGCGGCACCCTCCAAAAGTTGCATGGGCAGGGAGATGAGATCACCCAGCACATCCTCCTCCACCGTGGGGGCGAAGCGGGAATAGCGGCTGTCCAGTTCCTCAGGTTCTTCTATTTTAGAAATAATCAGCATAATGCTGTTCATCGGCAACGGAATGGCCTCCACCATCAAAGGGGAGTCCTCAACATCAAAGTCCAGATCGTGGTATGCCTTCTCAATCATCTCATGAAAGAGCTGGCGCGCTTTTCCTGAACCGTAAGCCAATTCGTTTAAATCCATATGGCGATCAGATAAGTCTGTACTGGTCAAAATACAGCGAATCTGATTCTCATTTATTTTTTCAATTTTCAAGTCGATCACATCCTTAACTGAAATGAGTGTCTGATACGCCAATCTACTGTTACTATAGTATACCCAAGTCGAGCGCAAATGTAAAGGAAATATTTTTTACAAATTTATAAAACTTTTGCAAAATGCGTTAAATTTCGGCCTCCTCAAACGATATGTATAATGAGCAGGTTTTTTTCAGGGATGGAGGAAGGTACAATTTATTACAAGAACGACTTTACCAAAACCCTGCAGCTTAAGATGAAGGAGGTAAGGGATGAAATCTGAATATGGTGGCAGTAACGGAAGAACGGGGAGAAAGGATCAGCGGAGAAGTACGCGCCGTGAATGGGAGCAGTATGAAGATCGGGAGGAGCAGGAGTCCCCTGCATATCTTGAACTTAAGGAACAACTGACGACCTATTACCGGCAGGGGGTTCGCGTCAGCCTGAACGGTGTGCGGATGCCGGTGAACCGAATCGCGAAGATCTGCGCAGTGCGCGAGGAAGGAAACTATATGGCTGATTACGTCATGGATGATGACGGGCAGCTTACCGAGGTGCGGTTTGATCGGATAAAGCGCAGTTAGATCATATACTTTTCACGCCAAAAGAAGAGAGAAAAATTGCGATATCCGAAAAAATAAGTACACGGAAAGTACAGACTGTGTTATACTGTTATCAATAAGGGATTTCGGGAGGATACACAGGATGAGAAACCGCGAAAGATATGTCAGAGTGGGTATTATATTGATGGCGGCGCTTTTGATCGTGACCGGAGCGGTTGTCGTCTTTAGCCGTTTCTCCTATGGAAAGGAATGGGCGGACTATGACCGTGTGTATCAGACGGAGAAGGGCGCTGCGATCTTTGTACATAATTCCCAGACCTCATATCACGCGGTCTGCCGTGACGGACAGGTATATCTTCCTGTGGAACTGGTGATCTCAGAAGTGGATGACCGGTTTTATCTGGGCACGGACAAGGTGCTGATGTATACGCTTCCGAAGGAGACGGTGGAGGTCTCACCGGGGCAGAAAAGTTTTTCTGTCGGCGGGGAGGTGACGGAAGCGCTGTGGCCGATCTGCATTGAGGAAAACGGTGCGGTCTACGTGACGGCTGCGTTTGTGGAGAAGCTGGTGGATGTTGAGGTTTTTTATTACGATGAGCCTGAGCGTGTATTGATTCTTCCTGGCAGCAGAGCAGAGAACCGGGCGACGGCGGGCCGAAAGGCACAGGTCCGCGTTTTGGCGGGACGAAAGTCTCCCATACTGGCGGAGTTAAAGGCCGGCGACACCGTTTACGTGCTGAGCCGCCACGGAGACTGGCAGCGGGTTAGGACGACGGACGGTTTTATCGGCTATGTGCCGATGGCCGCTCTGGAGGATCCTGTTTCCGACGCATTCGTGTCCGAGTTTGTGCAGCCGGACTATACCGGAGCGGGAGCTGAGATCGATGGACCTGTCCGCATGGTGTGGCATCAGGTGTTTGTGAGGGAGGCAAATGATATGCTTGAGGAATATCTTGAGCATGCCGAAGGATTGAATGTGATATCCCCCACGTGGTACGCGCTGGCGGATGAAGTTGGAGGGATTACGTCCCTTGCGGAGCGTTGGTATGTGGAGAAGGCGCATGAACTGGGATTGGCTGTCTGGGGCCTGGTGAATGACTTTGACACAAAGGTGGATAAGTTTGCACTGCTTTCGGATACCACTTCGCGGAGAATGTTAATCTCGAACCTTATCGCAGAGGCACGGGAAGTGGGTTTGGATGGAATCAACATTGATTTTGAACTGATCGACAGTGAGACCGGAGTTCATTTTCTTCAGTTTATCCGGGAGTTGTCGGTGGAATGCCGCAGAGAAGGGCTGGTGCTGTCCGTGGATAATTATTCGCTGGTCGGCGGCAGACCATGGTATGATGTGGCAGAGCAGAGCGTCATGGCTGACTTTGTCATTATGATGGGATATGACGAGCATTGGGCAGGCGGAGCTGCGGGATCGACAGCCTCCATCGGGTTTACCAAAACCACCATATCGTTGGCGCTTAACAAGGTGCCGGCGGAAAAATTGATTCATGGAATTCCTTTCTATACCAGAGTCTGGGGCGATGAGAATGGAAAAAACGTTTCATCTACCGCCGCAGGGATGGCAGCTGCAAAGGAACTGCTCGAAAAAAATGGTGCCGAGCTTAAGTGGCTTCCCGGGGAAGGACAGTTCTTCGGAGAGTACGTAAGTGAGGGCATCAGGTATCGAATCTGGCTGGAGGATACGACCAGCCTGAAGTTGAAGCTGGATCTGATCGAAGCGAACGGGCTGGCAGGCGTTGCCTGCTGGAAGCTCGGTCTGGAGGATGAGGCGGTGTGGCCGCTGATCGCAGATTGCCTTGACTGATCGAAAGCTTTAAGTCAAAAGTCTACTGTACGGGAGTTGCCTGCCGGGAAGTGCGTTGTAAATGTGCTTTTCGGCAGGCAGTCTTGTTTTCAGCGGCAGATTAGCAGGTGTGTATTGGCGCGCGGTCTTGGTTTTTAAAAAAAATTCACCACTTTACTTTACAGAATCAAAATTATTTCGTATACTGGTTGTGCAGACTGCAAAATGGGAGGTATACAAATGACACATCAAATTTATTGCTTAAATGAAATCTCTTCTCATGGGCTTGAGAACCTGACGAAGGAGTACAGCCTGACAAAGCAGCTGGAGGAAGCTGACGCGGTGTTAGTGCGCAGTGCGGATATGCACAGCATGGAGTTCCCCGAAGCTCTGAAGGCGATTGCCAGAGCAGGTGCGGGAGTGAATAACATTCCGTTAGATCGATGCACGAAAGAAGGTATTGTTGTGTTCAACACGCCCGGTGCGAACGCAAATGGCGTGAAGGAGCTGGTGATTGCCGGAATGCTGATGGCGGCACGTGATATCCACGGAGGTATCGACTGGGTAAGCGCAAACCGTGAGGACGCAGAGATTGCGGCACATGCGGAAAAGCAGAAAAAGAAATATGCTGGAACTGAAATTAAGGGCAAGAAGCTGGGTGTAATCGGCCTTGGCGCTATCGGTGTGCTGGTGGCGAATGCAGCGGAGAGCCTTGGCATGACGGTTTACGGCTATGACCCGTTTATTTCCGTTAACGGTGCGTGGATGCTGTCCAGAAAGATTAAGCACAGCGAGACACTTGATGAGATTTATGAAAATTGTGATTATATTACCGTTCATGTTCCCCTGCTGGCGAACACGAAGGGCATGATTAACCGTGAGAGCATTGCAAAGATGAAGGACGGCGTAGTTGTTCTTAACTATGCCCGCGACCTTTTGGTTGATGAGGAGGCGATGGCTGAGGCGCTGGAGTCCGGAAAGGTAAAGCGCTACATGGCAGACTTCCCGAACCCGAACACAGTGAACATGAAGAATGCGACGGTTACGCCTCATCTCGGAGCGTCCACCGCAGAGTCTGAAGATAACTGTGCGAAGATGGCGGTGGAGCAGACCATGGCTTATCTGGAGACCGGAACGATTCATAACTCGGTGAATTTCCCGAACTGTGAGCTTTCTCCGTTCAGAGGAAGCTGCCGTCTGACTATCTTCAATGAGAATAAGCCGAACATGATCGGTCAGTTTACCGCGGTGCTGGCGGCAGAGGGAATCAATATTCTCGATATGACCAATAAGAGCCGTGGAAATGCGGCGTACACCGTGATTGATCCGGAGGAAGAGATCAGTCAGGAGATCATTGATAAGTTGGAAGCGATCAATGGTGTTTTGAAGGTTCGCGTTATCCGTTAAGGTGAGCCCGGATACGGAAGAAAAAAGAACGGTGCCTCTGCCCGTGTGGCAGAGGCAAATGGGAGAGATAATGAAGGAACAGTGGATGGTATATACAAAGAAGGCGGATTTTGAGGGGATCGCGAAGCAGTTCGGGATCAGCCCGGTCACTGCCCGTATATTGCGCAACCGCGATGTGGAGGGCGAGGAAGCCATCCGCCTGTTTCTTGACGGCGAACTGAAGGATTGTCCGGAGCCGTACCGGATGAAGGATATGGAAAAAGCGGCGGATATTTTGTTGGATAAGCTGTTGCAGGAGAAACCGATCCGCATTATCGGAGATTATGATGTGGATGGCGTATGTGCCACCTACATTCTCTACAAAGGGCTGAAGCGCCTTAGCGCGAAGGTGGATTATGACATTCCACACCGGATAAAGGACGGCTACGGAATCAATCAGGAGCTGATCAAAAAGGCGTGGGAGGAGGATATTGATACCATCCTCACCTGTGACAACGGAATTTCCGCGCGAGAGCAGATCGCTTATGCGAGATCATTAGAGATGACGGTTATTGTGACAGATCATCATGATGTACCGTTTTTGGAGACGGCAGAGGGGCGTATAGAGCAGCTTCCTCCGGCTGACGCGATCATTAACCCTAAGCAGAGAGCGTGCGGGTATCCCTTTAAGGGGCTGTGTGGTGCGGCAGTTGCTTATAAACTCATTCGGTATCTGTTTGATCGCACCGGTGTTCACGGCGAGGAATTATCGCCGTTTATCGAGGCGGCGGCATTGGCGACCGTGGGTGATGTGATGAGCCTTCAGGGGGAGAACCGTATTCTCGTGAAGGAAGGACTTAAACGGATGGCAAACAGCCGCATTGTCGGTCTTCGCCAGCTGATCGCGGTGAGCGGTGTGGATCCTCATGCCTTAAGCGCATATCATCTCGGATTTGTGATCGGCCCCTGTCTGAATGCGGGCGGGCGATTAGATACGGCGAAGAAAGCGTTGGAATTGTTTCTCTCGGAGGACGAGGCAGAGGCCGGACGTCTGGCACTGGAACTTAAGGAACTGAATGATATTCGCAAGGAGATGACACTTCACGGGGTGGAGCAGGCGGAAGAATTCCTTCAGTCGGAAGGGATGATGGATCTTCCGGTATATGTGATTTATCTTCCGGACTGTCATGAGAGTCTGGCGGGAATCATTGCAGGGCGCATTCGCGAGAAATATAACCACCCGGTGTTTATTTTGACAGACGGAGAACATATGGTGAAGGGGTCCGGACGTTCCATCGAAGGATACCATATGTATGAGGCGTTGGTGGAGTGTCAGGATCTTTTGGAGAATTTTGGCGGTCATCCCATGGCGGCGGGGCTTTCCCTGCGCCGGGAAAATGTGGAGATGTTCCGCAACCGGCTAAACGGCAGAGCCAAGCTTACCGAGGCGGATTTTATTCCTAAGCGGTGGATCGATGTTCCTCTTCCGTTTTCCCATGTGTCGGAGGCGCTGGTGGAGGAGCTTGCGCGTCTGGAACCGTTCGGAAACGGAAACCCGAAGCCGGCATTTGCGCAGAAGGATCTTAGGATTCGTCGGCTTGACACCCTTGGAAAGACAGGAAATGTTGTGAAGATGACACTTGTTGACGCGAGCGGACGGGCAATGGAAGCAGTGATGTTTAACGGTGGCGATGAGTTGAAGGCGCAGCTTCAGGAGCGCTACGGGGGAAAAATCGAATGTGCGAGCCTGAATGTGATCTATGCTTTGGGGATTAATGAATTCAACGGGGTGCGCTCGCTACAGTTGACGATTCAGCACTGGGAACTCAAATAAAAAGGAGAAATGTAAAATGAAAAGTGTAGCAGATTATGTGAGAAGTATTCCGGATTTCCCGGAGGAGGGAATTATTTTCCGCGATATCACCACGGTGCTTCAGGATGCGGACGGACTGCAGCTGGCGGTGGATGGCATCCAGAAGGCCCTGGAGGGCGTGGATTTTGATCTGGTGGTTGGCCCTGAGTCCAGAGGATTTATTTTCGGCGTGCCGATTGCCTATAATCTTCACAAAGGCTTTGTTCCCGTGAGAAAGAAAGGAAAGTTGCCCTGCGAGACGATTTCCATGGAATACGATCTGGAGTACGGCAGCGCAGTGATTGAGCTACACAAGGATTCTATTAAGCCCGGACAGAAGGTAGTCATCATCGATGACCTGATTGCGACCGGAGGAACCATTGAGGCGATCATTAAGCTTGTCGAGATGCTCGGCGGCGAAGTGGTGAAAATTTGCTTCGTGATGGAACTGGCAGGACTTAAGGGCAGAGAGCGCCTTAACGGATACGAGATATCCAGCGTAGTGACCTACGAAGGAAAGTAAGATGATCAGTTCCACGTCTAATACACAGGTAAAGCAGGTGATTGCGCTTCAGACGAAGGCGAAGGCTCGCCGCGAGTCAAAGCAGTTTGTGGTAGAGGGTTTGCGTCTTGTGAGCGAGGTTCCTGCTGACCGGCTGGAAAAATTATATGTCACGGAAAGCTTTTTAGCGGAACATCCGGAGTTTTCGGAAGGGTATTATCCGGAGATCGTCACCGATGCAGTGATGAAGGCGATGAGCGACACGCAGACGCCTCAGGGTATTCTGGGCGTGGTGCGGCAGCAAGAATACACTATCCGTGAGATGTGTAAGGGAGAAAAGGCACCGCTCTTACTTATTTTGGAAAATCTTCAGGATCCCGGAAACCTTGGCACGATTATGCGGACCGCGGAGGCTGCCGGGGTGAACGGTGTAATCATGAGCCGCGACACGGTGGATATATATAACCCGAAAGTGGTACGCTCCACGATGGGGGCGATATTTCGCCTGCCTTTCGCTTATGTTGACGACTTGTTTGGCGTGATGGAGCAGTGCAGATGCATGGGTATCACTACCTATGCGGCGCATTTGCTGGGAAAGAACACTCATGATCTGGAGGATTACCGTAAGGGAAGCGCATTTCTCATCGGAAACGAGGGGAACGGGCTGACGGATGAGTTGTCTCAGAAGGCAGATGTATGGATTCGGATTCCGATGGCCGGGCAGGCAGAGTCGCTCAATGCGGCAGTGGCTGCTGCGGTATTGTCCTACGAGGCGGCGAGACAGAGAGGATGGAAGCTTTAAGCGGGATGCCGAGCTTTTAAATTTAAACACACAAAAAAGGAGTATCACACCGAAATCATCATAGGATTTCTCTGTGGCACTCCTCTTTTAATATGTATTTTTTAATTTACTGTCGATTTTTTGATCTTCATCAGTGTTCCCATATCTGCGGCTCGGTGCGGGATGGGTTTCCATTCCACCTTAGACACAAGTGCGATACAGGTAGTGATCGTTCCGATCATGCTGAACATAGGGAAGGTCACGCAATACCAAAGAATACGATACCAAGGCATCCTTGGAATGTGTTTTCGCTCTAAAATGATAGTGTAGACAGCCAGCACTACGTTGCCGAAATAATCGCCGATGAAGGCCAGCAGTGCACCCGTCATCCAAGTGGAAAAGAGCGCGGGAGAGTGGCCGGCAAGTACGATAAGACCGACACATAATAAAAATTCAAGCGCTTTCAGAACACATTGAATGAGAGAAAGCGGAAAATTAATCATCAGCATGTCGTAAGCTGTGGCGGCATCCTGAAAACGGGAGGTAAAGCAGCGCTTAAACAAATCCTTCCCTAACCGTGTAAACGCCTGCAGATGACCCTTGCTCCAGCGGATGCGCTGGCGAAAAGCGGTAAACAGGTCTTCCGGTTGGTCGTCAAAGAATTCTGCCTCGTGCTGGTAGGAGATATGGTAACCCTTTCTCACCGCGTCTGCACAGAAAGAGCGATCCTCGGTGAGATCAGTGTAGATCCAGCCATCGGCCACCAGTTCATTGGAAAAGAGAAAACCGGTTCCCTGAATGCGGCAGGCCATCCGAAGTACAGATTTTCCACGGTTTTCGCAACGAGCGGTGCGCAGCCAGTGGATCGCGTAAGAGGCAGCGATACAACTGTGTTCCCAATTTTTGGTGTTTCGATAGGACGTTACAATCTTCTCGCCGGAATCAAAGGCACGGTTCATCTTTTCCAGATAGTCCGGACGGAGAATATTGTCCGCATCAAAAACCAGATATCCGTCAAAGGAAGAAATACCGTAGCTTTGGTCAATTTGTTGAAAAAGATACTGCAGTGCGAAGCCCTTTGTCCGCCGGTCAGGATCAGTGCGTTCAAAACAGATTGCGCCGTGAGCGCGGGCAATCTCCGCTGTTTTGTCGGTGCAATTATCCGCCACCACGAAAACGGTGGTCAATTCAGCCGGATATGTCTGCTCATGAATACTCTGGAGCAGCTGGCCGATTACATTTTCTTCGTTTCGCGCAGCGATCAGGATCGCGTAGCGATGGTTGTGTTTGGCTTCGGGAAAACGTTTAACCGAGAAAAAACCTACAATCATGAGGATGGTCATATAAGTATAAGCGGCGCCAAGCACCGTTAGAATGATTCCCGGAAGCTCTGATATCAATGAAATCATAGATAAAATCCCCCTGAATATGTGTTTATTATAACAGAGATTAAAAAGGATGACAATGGATGAAAGTTTAATCTTTTTTTAAGATTGTACTTTTGTCGGTTATGTGGTAGAATGGAAAACCGAAAATGCGGTGAAGGATGAATTATCTAAGTGAAGCCGTAAGAATGCGGAGTATATCATGGATTATCGTAAATTAATGGAACTGGTATCTGAGGT
>JAFSBP010000279.1 GCA_017437205.1 Lachnospiraceae bacterium | reverse complement strand
GTCTAGAAGAAGCTTCAAAATTTCCTCCTCAAAGAACACATCCGCATTTCCGAACAGATAATCGTCGTCATCCTTAAGCATGTCTTTCGCAAACCAAAGGGATGCCACGCTGTTCGTCACCCGATAAAAGGGATTGACCACAAAATTTACCGGCAAACCTTTCAGCTCCTCAAAAAACATCTCCTTCTGATATCCAACAATAATCGTCACTTCGATTCCGTGCGCCATCAACAGCTCAATGGTGTGACGTATCAATGCCTTTCCATTTCCCACATCCAAAAGACTCTTAGGTTTTGATATTTCTCTGCTGATCCGGCTTCCCACTCCGGCTGCCATCAACACTGCTCGCATTGTTCCTCCAATCGCAGAATAACCCTGCTGTTATCATTTCACCTTCAATCACTGCCTTTCAGGCCTGATCTGCGATCAAAAAAGCCTCCATAAAACGACTCATCGCTGTTTTTGATCCTGTGCTGATTCTGATAAATCTGCTCAGCAGCGGATTTCCGTAAGTCTTGATCAGTACCTTGTGTTCCTCTTTAAGGCGCTTTGCCACCTCCGCCGCATCGTTTTTCGGCTCAATAAACAGGAAGTTTCCATCCTGATTATAGTAAGTGTATCCATATCTTTCCAACTCACTGATCAGATACCTGCGACCTTCCTTCTCAGTCGCGATCAATTCATCAATGATCTCCGGATGATCCATCAATCGCTCTCCAAATAAAAGTGCAACCGTATTTACTTCCGCAGATGACCGCACATGATTGATATACTCAATCAGCTGCGCCGAAGCGATCACCGCACCGAGACGGCATCCTGCCAGCGAAAACAGCTTAGAAAAGGTTCTGAGAATCGCTACATTATCAAACTCGTCAATCAAGCGAATAAAGGTGTTTGGATAAAAATAGTGATATGCCTCATCAATCACCAACACTGCACCGCACTTGGCCGCCTTTTCGGCAACTGCCCGAACCTCGGCCTCAGTAAACGCTCTTCCAATGGGATTGTTCGGGTTCAGCAATGCAACCAAGTCAGTTCTCTGATCGATAGCCGCCAAAATATCCTCCGTCGCAATCTGAAAATCGCTTCCATAAGGTACGCCTACGTGCTCATATCCATACATATTACAATAAACGCGGTACATCTCAAAGGTCGGTGTCACCGTCACCACCTTGTTCCCTTTTCCGACAAATGCTTCCATCAGATAACGAATCGCTGTGTCTGAACCACTGGTGGCACATACCTGATTCTCTTTAATTCCCAACCGCGCCGCATATTTTCGGCAAAAATGTCCGGGTTCCGGATAAGTTGCCAAATACTCCGGTGTGATTTCTCTCAATACACTGTCCACAAATTCTTTAGGAAGCCCTTCCGGATTTTCGTTCATATCCATACGAAGATATGCACTCCGACCTTCCTCAGAAAATACGCGGACGCAAGTTTTTACGCTCTCATTTACATGGTAACTGCTCATTTACCGTTTCCTCATCTCTTATTCTTCCAGTCCTGCAGCAATCGCTTTACTCACTTCGTTAAACGCTGCCTGTTCGTCCGCTCCGCTACAGAGCAGTTCTACTTCCTCGCCGACACAGATACATGCACCAAGCACACTGAGTACGCTCTTCGCATTGATCATCGTTTCCCGATATTTCAACTCCACCCTCGAATTATACTTGGTAGAATACTTACATAAAACTCCTGCCGGACGCATATGAAGCCCTCCGGGAGTCACAATTTTAACTGTTCCTTTTACCATTTCTTTTCTCCGTGCCTATCTCTTCATCGGCCTCAGTTCCGGAAACCTGTTCGGAGTCGCCGTCAGTACTTTCCTCTGTAGATTCTTCATCTGATTCCGCGGTAGACTCTTCCGTCGGTTCCTCGGTCGGCGGATTAATTAATTCTACCTTCAGCGCAACCGGTTCAGAGACGGTGAGTTTCAAACCATCGATATTCTTTATCTCCGGACTCAGAGAGTATTCTCCTTCCTCAAGCTCGCTGACATCTATGCTGAGTTTAATATCCGATGCCTTAAGCCCCTCCCAATCGCTGACCAGACCGAAAATCTCCACCACAACATCATTTCCGGAAAGCGCATATTTCATCTCTTCATTTTTATGCAAAAGCACAATCGAAGCCACCGGAACATTCAGAACCAACGTTCCTTCCGGCTCAATCACCAATGTCACCTTAACTATCGTATTTCCTCCCGCCACAGTTACATTTTCCGGGAGATACTCCTGCAGATCAATCTGCTTTTCCACGTTTGCATCTGCACCTGTCGCGTCCATTTCAATCTGAATTTTGTCAAGGCCTGCCACCGACTGTTTGCTTCCGATAACAGAAATAGACTGCTCGCTGATGCGATAGGTAATGTAACGATACCCGTCTGCCACCTTTTCTTTATTTTTAACCACGACATCAATGCTCACCGGACTGGTTTTCTGCACTACTATATGTGCATCTACCATTTCCCGGTCAGCTTCAATCTCCAGTCGGCTGATATTTAATTCCTTTCCATTCGCATCATAATAAGTCAACTGTACGGGAACCTGTTCATCATTCAGGCTCTGAGACACATCCACAATTGCCTTCACGGAATGCACTTTCGCAATCTGCGATTCCGGCGCTCTCAGCGTCACTGTATCACTGGACAGCGTACACTGACGGTACACGTATCCGTCCTCAATCTGACCTTCCTGTACAGCCTCAATGGTAAAGGTCTTGCTGATCACATTCTCTGTTTTAATATGCACATACATGGATTTTTGCTCCCATTCCCACACCAGGGATGCATCCTCACCCACCATCTGTACATTAATCTTTACATTTCCGGTGACACCGTATATCTCATTCAGATCTACCGTCGCGCGGAAATCATCTTTTGTGATTTTTCCTTTGTCCACAGTTCTCGTTGTCACCTCAACTGCAACTGTCCTGCTTCCCACGACTTCGTAGACCATATCGTTTTCTATGATCGCGTTTTCCTCATTGAGGAATTCAATTGGAATTCCCGATACCGTAAATTTAGTTACGGGATCTGTCGTATTCATGATTACCATCCAGATCAGAATCGCTGACGCTATGGCAATCAATTTCAGACCCCAATTATTTGTCATTTTTTCTTTCATGATGTTGTTTTCCTTTCAGGCGTCTGCGCTTAGGCTGTTCCTCCAATTTTTCGGCAAAGCTTTCAGTCAACAGCGCAGTCAGGCCTTCCGCATTCATGTGACGGATTAGTCTGCCATCAACCGCCACCGAAACATATCCGGTCTCCTCAGAAACTATCACGGTGATACTGTCGGTCACTTCACTGATTCCCAAGCCCGCGCGATGTCTTGTTCCCAAGTCCTTG
>JAFSBP010000278.1 GCA_017437205.1 Lachnospiraceae bacterium | reverse complement strand
TTGATCACTTCCATCATACGGTCCTTTCGCTTCGCACCATAATTATATGCAAGAATCGGGACCATGCCGTTATTCAGTCCGAATACCGGCATGAACGCAAAGCTCTGCAATTTAAAGTAAACGCCAAAGACTGTTGTCGCCGTGGAAGAAAAGCCCATCAAAATCTTATTCATCAAAAATGTCATTACCGAGCCGACCGACGCCATGATGATAGAGGGGATACCCACCGACAAAATCCGTCCGATCACTTCGAACTGAGGTTTAAATCCTCTGATTTTCAACTTGATATCCGGATTTTTAAACAAATTAAGAAGAAGTGCCATCACAGCTCCGACAATCTGTCCGATGACAGTTGCCCACGCAGCTCCCGCCATGCCCATCGCAGGAAGGCCGAAATAACCAAAGATCAAAATCGGATCCAAAACAATATTGACAATGGCTCCCGTCGTCTGCGTGACCATACTGAACACGGTCCGCCCGGTAGCCATCAGCAGACGCTCACATGCCAACTGCGTAAACAATCCAAAGGAACAACACAAACAAATCCTCAGATAGGTTTTTCCGTATTCAATAATTTCGGGAATATCGGTCTGGCTGAGCAGGAACGGTTCGATCACAGTCAAGCCAATCACCAAAAAGATAAGGTAAGATACGACTTCCAGAAACAGACCATTCATCGCCACGCGGTTTGCCTGTTCAAACTGCTTTTCGCCCAAATGCTTCGACAGCCACGCATTGATACCGACTCCGATTCCCACGCCCACGGAGATCATCAGATTCTGCAACGGAAATGCTAAGGATACCGCAGTCAAGGCATATTCCTCGATTCTTGCCACATAGATACTGTCCACAATATTATATAAGGCCTGAATCAACATAGACAGCATCATCGGCGCCGCCATACTGATCAACAGCTTATTGACGGGCATGGTACCCATCTTATTTTCTTTCAAGTCTTTTGTTATTTCTTCTGCCACGTTTTATGTCCTCCCCAATATCTTCTTCGTCAGTGTCCGGGCCAGGGTGGAAAATATCGCTGACTGCAGCGCAAAGTCACTTGCATCTTCTGCGTCGGTAAGTGTCTCCGGTGATTGTTCTCTCATCAGTTCCGTCAATTTCACAAATGTTTTCTTTTGATTTTGCACAAAAGAAGCGTACACCTGACGAACCTGCCCTTCCTCCATATCTACGGGAATGATTTTTTTAATCATCTCCATACTAAGGGTCTGCTTTAATGTACAAACCATCACCAGATAAGCCAAATGTACCTTTGTGTAGCGCTTTTTCACCGGAGCGGGAACAATCTTCATTTTCACATAATTATTAACCATTGCGGCGGTAACCACATAATCCTTTTCCTCGCGATCCGCCTCAAATATCTCCAGATACTGATTGATGAGCGCAATCACCTGATCCATGTACAGTTCAATGGACGGAATCGTCTCCCACTCAGGAAGTGCATTCCCCTCGATTCCACTAATCCACTCCTCAAATGCTTCTGTCAGCTTTGTTTTGTCGTATTCCATGTCTGCTCCTCTTTACTAAACAGATTTTCTATTATTACTTACCATATTCATACCAAAATGTCCACACCTAATTTCAGAAATTACAGCAAAATATTATATATCTCTTGACATTTTCGCGAATACCATTTAATATAATATCAAATACTAGATGATAAGTTTTTATCTTTCCGAGGAGGTTGATACATGAAACGAATTCCACTTGCAAAACGCGCCCTTCCAACTTATACCCACGGTGAAGAATTGTTCAATATGATCAGTCATATCACCGGTGGTGTTCTCGGCATCCTGGCACTTGTTCTCTGTGTAATCCTCGCTGCTGTC
>JAFSBP010000277.1 GCA_017437205.1 Lachnospiraceae bacterium | reverse complement strand
CCGGTGTTCGTCACACGGATCTGTATTTTAATCTGTCCACCGTTCTCCTTTGCAGATACGACTGTCCAGTCAAATGTTGTGTAGGAAAGTCCATAGCCAAAGGGATAGTTTACCTTCTCTGCCGCACCGGGAAGCGTCTCGAAATAACGGTAACCCACATAGATATCCTCAGTATAGTCCACATAATACGCAGAATCATGGAAGCCCGCTGTAGACGGATAATCTTCCAATCTCTTGGCAAAGGTGTCAGAGAGTTTCCCGGAAGGGTTTCCGATTCCGCAGAGAAGCTCTGCTGTTGCCCGTCCTCCTTCCATACCGCCCTGCCATGCCATCAACACGGACTGAATTTGTTCATCGGCAAAGAACCACTGGGTATCCACCATGCCTCCCACATTCAATACAACAACCACTTTAGGGAAGTGCTTCTTTACCTGCTCCACCATAAATGCTTCTGCGTCGGACAAATAGAAATCTCCGTGCTCATACAGTTCACTTCCCTTGTCTGCCATGCCTCGGTTTGCCATCCCGTCCGTCGTTCCACCTTCCACACTGCGATCCCAACTCTCGCCGGAAAACCGGGAAATTGTGATCACTGCCGTGTCCGTAAACGCTCTGGCCTTAGCACAAAGCTCCTCCGGAAACTCTGGCTCCGCGATCATGCCCGGAACATTTCCTTGTCTATACTGTGCGCTCACATAGTCCCGATAATAGGCTGCCAGTTCCTCCTCCACATTTACATAATCACCTAGGGTCTTTACGCCCTCATACAGGTTTGTGATATATGCAACGGTCACGTCACCGCTTCCGCCGCCACCCTTTACATAGTCGAACGTTCCCTTGCCAAACAGCGCCAACCGGGTTGCATCCGCCTTATAATACAAGTCGTAACCCCACAAATTCCAGACAAAATTTGCGGTTTTGGTGCTGATTGAAAGGAGAAGAAATAGCCATGCCATACCAAATTGAGATACGAAAAAAGCCTTTTACCTCCAGCTGTCTAAAAAAGTTGCAATTTCCGTCTCACATTCATCCGCATTTGGAACTGATTTACTTAAAAAGGGGAACCAGCATTGTCACAACAGACAATAAAAAATATTGTCTTGGCGACGGCGATCTTCTGCTGATTTTTCCAAACCAGATTCACTCTTACCGGGACGAGACATCCATTGATGCCAGTATGCTGATTTTTGCCCCGGATCTGTTTTCCGAACTAAAAGAGGTTCTATGTACAAAAACACCGGTCTCCCCGATCATTCATCGTGACCGGATTCCGACAGATATTGCTGAACAGCTAACTCAAATCCACCAACGGTTAAATACAGAGGACCCTTTCAGTCAGCTATCCGCAAAAGGCAAGCTCCTCACACTGCTGTGCGAACTGCTGCCCTCCATGGAACTGATTGATGCCCCCGCCGATCAAGACTGCATCAAGCGGTTATTAATTTACTGCACCGATCACTACACCGAGCCTATATCGCTAGAGCTTCTGGCAAAAGAACTGCATCTGAATAAGTATTACATCTCTCACATTTTCCAGGAGATATAAAAAGAGGGCAAATCAAGCCGTTCCGCATCTTAATCTGCCCTCTAAATTTTAAATTACAAATTCAAAAAATCCTTTCGATAATTCACTTTAAAATGTTCCGCCAAGGCCTTCATCTCTTCATCTTTGATCGTATTGATCCTCGGCAAATGAGCGGTCAACATATAGATCTGCGCAGCCTTTTCCACTGTTTCAATGAGTCCAAACGCTTCATCTAAGTTTTTTCCCGCTCCATAGATTCCGTGCATTCCCCATATCACCAGACGAAACTCTTTCATTTTCTCTGCCGTAGCCTCACCGATGGAATTGGTTCCGCAGAGCATCCAGGGAAGCACACCTACACCATCCGGGAAGACCGCGATACACTCAGTACACATTTCCCAAAGGCTATGGGTAAATTTCTTCTCATCCAGTTCATGGATATAATTCATCGCCAACGTATAGGTAGGGTGGCAGTGCATCACCACGCGGTTTTCCGGATCAACAGATAGTCTGGCCATATGGCTCATCAAATGTGCCGGTAACTCAGATGTAAACTTTCCCCCATCCTTATAACCCCACAAAAGTTCAGCTGTACAGCCATCCTCCGCAATCCGAATAATTCCCAACTTAGATTCCGGGTCGTCGCTGATATTTTTAAAATACTCACCGGTTCCGGTAACAAGAAATATTTTCCCAACCAGCGGCTTTGCCTCAAAACCAATCGGAATCCGTCTGATCACATTGTTCAAATCCAAATATACGCTGACCGTTTTCTCATCAAGCATAAAACTGATATTTCCGCCATTGCGCTCATCCCAGCCCAGGCGGTACATGTTCGCCGTTGTCTTCTTCATTTCCTCCATAAACGGAGCATTGTAAATATAATTCATAGAAATTCTCTCCTTCTTATCATGTGTTTTTTATAAGGGTCTCTTAATAGTACGTTATAATAGCACTTTTTTTGCCCTTAATCAAGTTTTTTCAGAAGTACATCCCCTCTCCTGTATATGAATAGGTCGCATTTTCTCATTCAAAAGAGCTCCCGGAAATTTTCCGAGAGCCCTTAAAAAGCCTTATTTTTACTTAAGGATGTTCCCTCCACTAACCTCGACCTTCGCCTAACGGCTCGTTCTCACTAAGGGTCGGGAACGACCTCGCACTAAATTCGTACTTCGCTTTCAGCTCGTACTCATTAAGTTGCTTTCGGTCAAAACTTACCAGCCTCTGCAGCCTCCTGGATAGCAACTGCAACAGCAACAGTCATGCCTACCATGGGGTTGTTACCTGCGCCGATCAGACCCATCATCTCTACGTGAGCGGGTACGGAGGAGGAACCTGCGAACTGCGCATCGGAGTGCATACGTCCCAGAGTATCGGTCATACCGTAGGAAGCAGGACCTGCTGCCATGTTATCGGGATGAAGGGTACGTCCGGTACCACCGCCGGATGCTACGGAGAAGTACTTCTTACCTGCAAGAGTACGCTCCTTCTTGTAGGTACCTGCAACGGGATGCTGGAAACGGGTGGGGTTGGTGGAGTT
>JAFSBP010000025.1 GCA_017437205.1 Lachnospiraceae bacterium | reverse complement strand
TTTCCCTTGGAGGGAAAATTTTTTCAAGATTTCGTTCATGTTTCCTCTGTTCCCTTCCATACGTAGTTTTCTATCTTTTTCCAAACCATCTCAGCCAAATTTAGGCAAATGCTCAAACCGGAAAGAATACAGATCTGCATCGCTCATGGTAATCTCCATCCGCACCATTTTCCCTGCCAGCTCTGCCAAAGCTTTTTTAAATATCACTTCACGATCTACGCTGTCCCCAAATAACCGTCCGGAATCATATCCCTCAATAGGGCTGCCGTTCTGATCCAAGAGACGAATACGGACAAATCCCAGCGCGGAGGTGGCGAAGTTCACATTCAGTGTTTCACCATCAAAATGAAGTGGCTTTGTAATGATTTTGCCCGGCTTATAATCACATCGCCATGAAAAGAATCCATCCAATCGAATTACATAACGCCGTAAAGTAACCGGCTTTACCCGATAGTCAACCCCCATGTACATCGATATCTCATTGGGTGCACCGGGAATATCGGAAGCGGTCTCCGCCATCCCGTAACACAGGTAATTGTCACCGTAGTACCAGTTCGATCCCCGCTCTATCCCCGGAGTCATAAAGGCTTCGTCAGTACGTCGAAAATGAAGCCCATCACGAGAAGTCATTATCGCCGCGTCCGTAAATGCAGTTCCGGATCTTCCCTTAAAGCGAATCAGTTTTTGGCGGTGTTTCCAGTCCGGAAGCTGTGAAAAGTTTACCTCATCCTGATAACGGTCAATGTAGCGGGTCGGAAATCCAATAAACATATGATTTGCCCGATAGTATTTCTGCACCTGATTGGTATACAGTTCCATCTCCTCCGCTTCAGGACCGTAATCCAGCATCTTCGGCTCACTCCAAGTGATAAAGTCCTTCGATGTGCGCACACGGACATCACGGATGACTGTATTGTGAAGAGCATTCCCTTGACCGGGTGCCCACTTTCCGTCAACGGTGCCTTCTCCGTGAACTCCACGGTAGAACAGATAATACTGTTTTTCCCCCTGATCCCAGAAACATACATTCATTGAATCATAAGCACCGTCATCGCACAAAAGACGAACCTTTTCAAAATGTACACCGTCCGCACTCTCAAACAGCCATAGATTGGAACCCTCATGCTCCGCCAGCCCTTTATATCGGGAGCTCGGCGGACAATCCGGGTTAGTATCCTTGAAGAAATATATATTGTCACGAATGTAGTCCAAAAGTATATTATTTTCCTTGCTTCCCCAGTAGGCGCAAATGCCTGCATTGATTCTTTTAAAGGTCTTTCCGTCCTTGCTCTCCGCAACACACATCATCGCAGGATGGTGTGTACCGATCCCGGTACCGTCCTCGTTTACATCCCACTGTGATCCACGATAATAAAGTCGGAACTGTCCACCATCCGGCAACAGCACAAAATATCCGCTGCAATTGCCCTCCCACGGTTCATCGCACACCAGTGCATCGTTTCGATACTCCGGACGATGCATTTCCACTCGCACACCTTCGCAGGTGTCCATGAGCGCCTCATCCCAGCAAACTTCTCTCCGAGAGCCTATATTGACTATCTCCATTTACAAGTTCCTCCTTTTTCCATTTTAAAGGTCATATTGACCATGAAAATCCATTGACAAATTTAGAATTGCAATTATATACTGTACAGGTAGATTTTATCATTTCGGAGGCGGAGACGTCCATTGATTCTCCGTCCCCATTTTTTTAAATAGTTCCGCTTTTTAAAGGTCAGAAAAGAGGTCAACATGAAATTCGAATTCAGCACCACCGTAGACAACGTTAATTGTCATATTCGAGCAACCAAAAATGCAATTATTCCTGACGAACGAGTCAGCGAGCGCCCTCATAAGCACTATTACATGGAATTTCACTGTATTTTGGATGGAGAGGAAACTGTATTTCTCCCTCAGGAAAACAAGGAATTTCATTTGACCGCCGGGCAGATCTTGCTCCTTCCCCGAGGTATTTACCACAAAGTAGATACAAAAAACGGAACTGTAGAGCGGATCTGTTTTAACTTCAGTGCAGAACCGGCAGGCACAGAGCACAGTGCTATCCTTGACCTGTTTATGAACATCAGGGATGTCGCTGTCTTCGAAGATTCTGATGCAAATCTATTTATACGTCAGTGTCTGTCCCTGTCCAAACAGGCGAAAGACTCCTTTTCGGATGTCAGGCTGGGAATATTGCTACTTAATACTGCACTGCATCTATTCAGCCTCCATACTAGAGACCGGCAGCAATATATACCAAACAGTTCGCGTGCTATACGTCAACAATGGGTCATTGAAGAATATATTGAACGCCATTTTGCTGATGACAGCGGTCTGGAAGGACTTTCCAGAGCACTGTTTCTCAGCGAAAGGCAGACCCGTAAGCTGGTCAGACAATTTTTGGGGGAGGACTATAAAAGTATTATTATCCGTCGCAGGATGGAACTCGCGGACATCTTTCTGCACGATTCTGACAAATCCTTGGAAGAGATCGCATGGCAGGTAGGCTATCGATCCTACAGCGGATTTCAATTGTGTTTCAAAAAACATTTCGGAATCACTCCGTCGGAGCGAAAACTGCAGTTGTCCGAAAAGAACAGCTAAAAAAAACAGGCTATACGATTTCATCAAAAAAACGTATAGCCTGTATCTTTACTTTTTATTCAACTTCTCAGTGAATTAAACCAGCTCAAGAACTACTTCCATCGCTGCATCGCCCTTACGAGGTCCGATCTTGATGATACGGGTGTAACCGCCCTTACGATCAACGTACTTAGGTGCGATCTCCTCGAACAGCTTCTTGGGAAGGTCAACCTTCTTTCCGTCCTGAGTGGGAACGTAAAGAACCTTCAGCATCTCACGACGAGCGTGCAGTCTGCTGGGCATATCCTTCGTGATGGTCTTCTCAATCTCATCGTATACGGTAACTTTCTTTCCGTCTACAACTTCCTTAACGCGCTTGCCGTCCTTATCCTTACGAGCAACCTTTGCCATTACGGTTACGGTCTCGAAGTTGTCCTTCTCACGAACAGCCATAGCGATGAGGGGCTCAACCTGCTTGCGAATTTCCTTTGCTCTGGTCTCGGTGGTAACGATCTTACCGTTCAGAACCAAAGAGGTGGTCAGTGCGCGAAGCATAGCCTTTCTCTGATTGGAAGTTCTACCAAGTTTTCTATATCCTGCCATAATTCTTTTCCTCCATTTGTGGCACACTTGTCGCCATGCTCTTTCGGTCTTACTGGCGGGTGTGTTAATCCATCAATCAAAAATCTGTGGGGTACATGCCTGCTCTCACAGGACTTTTATCATCAGTCTGCGCTGCTAAGCTCCAGACCAAGCTCCTTCAGCTTTGCAAGAACCTCTTCCAGAGACTTACGACCAAGGTTTCTCACCTTCATCATATCCTCTGCTGTACGGTTGGTCAACTCCTCAACGGTGTTGATGCCTGCACGCTTCAAGCAGTTGTAAGAACGAACGGAAAGTTCCAGCTCATCGATGTTCATCTCCATCACTTTGCCCTTCTCGTCGTCCTGCTTGTCCACCATAATCTCTGCCGTCTTAGCGTTGTCAGAAAGGTCGATGAACAGGTTAAGATGCTCACTGAGCACCTTTGCAGCGAGGCTGACAGCCTCATCGGGAGACTGGGTTCCGTTGGTATATACATCCAAAGTAAGCTTGTCATAGTCAGTCTGCTGACCAACACGGGTATTCTCTACCGCCATGTTAACACGCTCAACGGGAGTATAGATGGAATCAACTGCGATGATACCGATGGGCAGATCTGCATTCTTGTTGCGGTCTGCGCTCACGTATCCGCGTCCCTTGGTAATCGTCAGCTCCATGTACAGTCTGCAGTCCGGACCACCGCTGAGGGTAGCAATCACCTGATCCTTGTTTAGAATCTCAATATCGGGATCTGCCTGAATGTCTGCTGCGGTTACCACACACTCGCCTTCGCACTCAATATATGCAGTCTTCGGCTCATAGCTGTCGCTGCTGTTGCGAATTGCAAGGTTTTTAATATTCATGATGATTTCAGTCACATCCTCCTTAACACCGGGGATAGGGCTGAACTCATGCAGCACACCGTCAATCTTTACCTGACTTACAGCTGCGCCAGGCAAAGAAGACAGCATAATACGTCTCAGTGAATTACCCAGGGTTGTGCCGTATCCTCTCTCAAGAGGTTCTACAACGAAACGGCCATAGGATTTATCTTCTGATAACTCTGCAATCTCAATACTCGGTTTTTCAAAATCGAACATGATATCCCTCCTTCTGGGTTATATTCGAGAGTAAAAACATCATTATTTGTTGTACAACTCGACAATAAGCATCTCGTTAACCGGAACATCAATCATTTCACGGGTAGGAAGCTGCTTTACGGTTGCCACCAGGTTCTCCTGATCAACATCAAGCCACTCGGGAGTCAGTCTGCCTGCAGTTACCTCCAGGACATCCTTATAACGCTGAGAAGCCTTAGCGTCCTCCTTAATGGATACAACATCGCCTGCCTTAACCAAGTAAGAAGGGATGTTTACGCACTTACCGTTTACCAGTACGTGCTTATGATCTACGATCTGACGAGTCTCCATACGGGTTCTGCCGAAGCCTGCGCGGAACAGTACGTTGTCCAGACGGCTCTCCAGCATGATCATCAGATTCTCACCAGCCATACCTCTCTGACGGCTAGCTTTTTTATAGTAATTTCTGAAAGGTTTTTCCAATACACCATAGATGAACTTTGCTTTCTGCTTTTCGCGAAGCTGAAGCGCATACTCGCTCATCTTTCTGTTGGCTCTTTTCAATTCTCTGTTTGATTTCTTGTCGATTCCAATGTAAATCGGATCAAGCCCAAGTGATCTGCATCTTTTAAGAACAGGAACTCTATTGACTGCCATTTATCTGCACCTCCTAATAAATTAAACTCTTCTACGTTTGGGCGGACGACATCCGTTGTGGGGTACCGGAGTAACATCCTTAATGCTGGTAACTTCAAGGCCACATGCTGCGAGAGCACGAATTGCTGCCTCACGACCAGATCCGGGGCCCTTCACCAAAACGTCTACAGACTTTAATCCATGTACTAAAGCTGCCTTAGTTGCAGTTTCAGCCGCCATCTGCGCTGCATAAGGAGTAGATTTCCTTGAACCTCTAAATCCCAGACCGCCTGCACTTGCCCATGATAATGCGTTACCCTGAGCATCCGTTAATGTAACGATAGTATTGTTAAAAGATGACTGGATGTGAGCCTGTCCGTGTTCAACGTTCTTCTTGACACGCTTTTTTGTCACTTTCTTTGCTGACACTTTCTTCGCCATTTCTAAACTAACCTCCCTTATGGGTTCCTTTCTATAAATTTTAGTTTCTCACTGAT
>JAFSBP010000276.1 GCA_017437205.1 Lachnospiraceae bacterium | reverse complement strand
CTGCGGAAGCTGCGCGGGCATGTACACCGCAAACAGCATGAACTGTCTGTGCGAGTCTATGGGTATAGCCCTCCCCGGAAACGGTTCCATCCCTGCGGTTCATTCCGGTCGTATGCAGCTGGCAAAGCACGCCGGCATGGCGATTATGGAACTGGTGAAGAAGGATATCAAGGCTCGCGATATTATCAATGAAAAATCTATCCGCAACGCCCTTGCCTGCGATATGGCACTGGGCTGCAGCTCCAACAGTGTGCTGCACCTGCTGGCGATCGCCAATGAGGCGGGTGTGGAGCTGAATCTGAACCTGTTCAACGAGATGAGTGAGAAGGTTCCGAACCTCTGTCATCTGGCACCGGCAGGCCCTACCCACATGCAGGATCTGTTCCTGGCGGGCGGTGTGGCAGCCGTGCAGTCCGAGCTGGTCAAAGGCGGTCATCTGGACACATCCGTGATCACCGCGACCGGAAAGACACTGGCAGAAAACATTGAGGGCGCGTATGTAAAGAATTACAACGCGATCCGCCCCATCGACAATCCCTACAGCGCGACCGGTGGAATCCAGATCCTTTGGGGCAATATCGCTCCCGACGGCTGTGTGGTAAAGCGCAGTGCGGTTGCGCCTGAGATGTTAAAGCACAGCGGTCCTGCCCGCGTATTCAACAGCGAGGACGAGGCCATTCAGGCCATTTACAATGGAAAGATCGTGGACGGAGATGTTGTCGTGATCCGCTATGAGGGCCCGAAGGGCGGTCCCGGCATGCGTGAGATGTTGAATCCGACCAGCGCGCTGGCCGGCATGAATCTGGATAAGACCGTTGCACTGATCACCGACGGACGTTTCAGCGGTGCGAGCCGCGGCGCATCCATCGGTCACGTGGCACCGGAGGCGGCTTCCGGCGGTCCCATCGGACTGATCGAGGAGGGCGATATCATCACCATCAACATCCCTGACGCCCAGATCAATGTGGAGGTCAGGGATGAGGTGCTGGCAGCCCGAAAGGCAGCCTATGTTCAGCCTGAGCCGAATATTAAGAGCGGCTGGCTGGCGAGATATGCAAGATTGGTGAGCGGCGCGAATGTCGGAGCAGTGCTCAAGTAAATAATTTGGCAAGTGTGCGATAAGCTGTAAAATTTTACGTTGAATTTTGCAGCTTATCGTGTATAATATAAGTATAGAAATTGTTGAATCCGGTAAAAAATTAAAAAATAACTGGAGGGAGAATGCATATGCCAAATATTTTACCTATTTCTGATTTGAGAAATTATAATGAAGTTTTGAAGAATTGTCAGGTGGGCGAACCGGTTTTTTTGACGAAAAACGGGAGAGGTCGGTTTGTTGTACTGGACATTGAAGATTATGAGAGGGAGCGTGCGGAGAAAAAGCTGTTGATGAAGCTGAAAGAAGCAGAAGAGGCAGTTAAGAATGGAGAGAATTGGCTCAGTTTGGAGGAAGTAAAAGCAGCGTTGGAGGAATAGTGGGTGAAGAAACTCAGACTTAATCTGTTAGTGGTAGCGGATCTAAAAAATATCCGTGATTATATTGCAGAAGATAACGCTGAAAAGGCAAGAGAGACGATAGATAAGATATTTAATGTTTTCGAGAAGTTACGGATGTTTCCGGGAATGGGGACTGAACTTTCTAAACGAGTCAAGTTTATTACGAGGTATCTGTATTTGGCATGGAAAGACTACATTGTTTTGTACCAAGTAAATGAAGAATACATAGAGATATATCGGGTGATTAGTCGCTATCAAGATATCACAAAAGTGTTTGAATGATGCTGTGCAACTGTAGGTAAATTGGAATTTATGGGTGTGG
>JAFSBP010000275.1 GCA_017437205.1 Lachnospiraceae bacterium | reverse complement strand
CCAAACAGCCTCAGCGCATCCCACAGACCATTGTTCCAGTGGACAATATCAATCTCCTCACAGGGAACCTTCGATGCCCATTTATGAAGGAAGCGCAATGTGTACTGAGCAAAACGACAGTTCTCATCGGGTGCATACACATTGGCAGTTCCTTCCAGCTTTTCCTTTACATAGATTCCGTATCCCGGACTAAGTTTTACATTGTTATACTCGGAAACGGTTTTTGATCCAAACCGGATCGAATCGCCGATTAAAAAGATATTCTTCATCATAAACTCTCCCTCTCCAAAAATTTCAGTGCGCATTCCACCATGACCTGCATCCCGATCGGGAAGCAATCCGGATCCACCACCAGATGTTCATTGTGGGTAGAAAAAACAGGTTCGCCGGGCTTATGGCAACCGGTCCGATAATACACTCCCGGCACTTTCTCCGCAAAAAAGGAGAAATCCTCGCCGCCCATAATGGCCTTGTTGGGAATATTCGCTTTGGTCTCGCCGTACAACTCAACCACTGTCTCGCGGACTAATTCTACCAGCTCCAGCGCATTCATAATAGGAGAATAGCCGCGGATGTACCGGAACTCATAGCCGGCGCCCATGCTGCCTGCAATTCCCTTAACGATTTCTTCCATGCGGTGCTCAATCATATCGCGTGTCGCGGGATCATAATTGCGGCAGGTTCCCTCCATCTCCACATGGCTGGCCAGCACGTTGTAACGGTCTCCGCCGTTGAACTTACCAATGGTGACCACCGCACTGCCCTGAGGATCCACATTGCGTGCCACAATTGTCTGCAGCGCAGATACAATCTGGGCACCGACCACGATGGTGTCCACACCCATGTGGGGTCTGCAGGCGTGGCTGCCCTGACCGTCTAAGGTGATGAAGAATCGGTCTGAAGCGGCGGACGCCACCCCCGCCCGTGTGGAAATCATTCCCGTATCTGATAGTGTATCAACGTGCTGTCCAATGACTGCATCCACATGTGGATTCTCCAATGCCCCGTCAGCGATCATCCTCTTCGCGCCGCTGTCGGCAGAATTCTCCTCGGAGGGCTGAAAGATCAGCTTCACGCAGCCATCGAAGGTATCTTTTAATTCGTTCAATACCAGTGCGCTTCCCAGCAGCATCGCCGCATGAGTATCATGACCACAGGCATGCATCACTCCGGAATACTGAGAAGCAAAAGGCAGACCGGTACACTCTGTGATCGGCAAAGCATCGATATCCGCTCTCAGTCCCACACATTTGCCGGGTCCCTTTCCCTGAATGACCGCAGTCACACCGTAACCGCCCACATTCTCCGTAGGTTCCAGGCCCATCTCCCGAAGCTTCGCCGCAATGTAAGCAGCCGTCTCCTTCTCCTGACCGGAGAGTTCCGGGTGGGAATGAAGCCAATGATAATGCTCCAGCACAGCCTCTTCAAATTTTTTGATCAGCGATGCTATTCGTTCTTTTCTCATGTTAAACCATTACCTCCTTCGTCTTTATGTAAAGAGTGCAACACAGATCGGCACCGTGATGCAAGCTAACAGACTGGT
The DNA here is from genome assembly GCA_017437205.1 of Lachnospiraceae bacterium. Taxonomy (GTDB): domain Bacteria; phylum Bacillota; class Clostridia; order Lachnospirales; family Lachnospiraceae; genus RGIG423. The sequence goes on along the minus strand of JAFSBP010000275.1, from coordinate 1,321 downwards.
GATCAGCAGGACAGAAGCACCGTCCTTGCAGTCCTCCCCGACCAATCGGGGAAATGTAATCGCATTCGATCCACAAGGCATGGCATATACCATCAGTGCGGGAATGATCATTTCCTCAAGCCCCAGCAGTTTTAATCCTCCGGCGATAGAACAAGGAAGCACCAGCAGTCTCAGTACCGCCACCATATAATTGCGTTTTCCCTTGAGAATCTCCTTTAAGTTAAATTCCGAGATTACCATACCCGCCAGCAACATTCCCACCGGAGCCATGCATGCTCCGGCTTTATCCACCAGCGCATCCAGAACATAGGGAAGTTCCCACTCAAACAATCCAATCACCGCTCCCACAAGACTGGCTACGATAATCGGATTTATAAACCGTCTCAGTGAAAACTTTGTCTTCGTTAACATGGCGTATCCTAGCGTGGAGGTGTACATGGAAATCGGTAGGGCAAAGATCATTACATTCTGCAACATCACGTCCCCAAACAGTCCGGCCGCCAGCGAATATCCAAAAAAACCATAGTTTGATACCGTCAGACTGTAGCAGTATACTGCTCGCAGATAAGATTTTTTTGCCAATAATTTTGCCAGCAAATCTCCTATCACGATCATCACTGCCAAAAGTGCAAGCGACACCAAAATCAACGAATATTTTTCCCGAATATATTCCACGGTAAAATTGGCAGAATAAGTATTAATTACAGTACAGGGCCAAAACACATATACCTGCAGGGTGGACAACAGTTTCGTATGTTCACTCTTTACCTTCCCCATCTTACACAGGGTATATCCCACTGCGGCAAACAGAATCAAAAGCAACACCTGTTGCATTACAATGAACATGATAAAAACACCCCCAAAGGTTTTGTTTTTTATATGGCCCCATCCGTTCCACTGCTCCAGAAAGAACAGCCTAAAATGTTACATCTCACGCTGTTCTTCCAGCGTCAGTCTGGTCTTCATCAGCTTATATTTGGACCGAAATCTGGCATACTGCTCCATCAGATTCTTAAAATCCCCGTTATAACCACACTTCAGGCAGCGGTAAATTCCGTTTTCGTCCGCATCGATGGTCACATCATTCAGTGTGCCCAGGCAGGCGGGACAGCGATAAATTACTCCCTCGTTTTTCTTATGGTCAGACATGTGCTTACCTCCTTATCCGCGCTCCCAAGCGTATAATTTACCTTCATGGTATAGAAAGGTGAGAACAGTGTTCCGTCTGCGATCTCAGTGCTTTCCGCCGGTGTCAAGGCACTGAGGATAAACTCCGTGGTGATCTGAGGAATAGCTACACTCACCTCTCTGCCGCCTTCTG
>JAFSBP010000274.1 GCA_017437205.1 Lachnospiraceae bacterium | reverse complement strand
TTATAAAAGTCGGACTTGTCGGCAAGCATACGGTTCCATAAGAACCTCCGGCAACCGAACCACCGGGGGAAATAGTAAGCAATATGTATCGCCTCCGGGAGGATGCGGAATTTATAGGCGATATTTTCAACATCAATGGTTTTACGAGTTTTCATACAGCAATTATATCACGAAGGCAGTGGGAAAGCAAACAAATGTTCGAGAAAGTTAGAGCATTCACGTCGCTTTCATCTCGGCTATAAATAGCCGAGAATTCCCGCTCAGCATTCTTAAAGAACTTACAGCTATTTCCATTAAAGCATTTGACTCTGATATACAAGTCGGAGGAAAAGAAGCAGGCGGACCACCGGATTATGATTCGGAAAGCTGGCATAGAAAATTATGATGGAAATTGAGGATTTATTCCATTCTAAAATAATAAAATTAGATACCCCGATTTGGAATGAGCGTACAAACCGGTTTTATAAAAAGTGCGGTTATACCGAAATCGGAAGAGATGACGAAAGCGTTTATTATGAAAAAAGAGCCTCGCAGAGCTCTGCGTGTACGCAGAGAGCTCTATGAGGCGAAAAATACACGGAGACGAAGGCGACGTGAGAGCAGAAAAATGTCAGGGACGGCTGACGGTATACTTTGAGGATCCGTTTTGGGTAGGAGTATTTGAGAGAATTGAAAATGGAAAGCTATCGGCGGCCAAGGTGACATTTGGCGCTGAACCAAAGGATTATGAGGTCCAGGAGTTCATCAACAGGCATTACTATCACCTTAAGTTCAGTCCGGCGTTTAAAACCGATGTAAAGGATGTAAAGAAAAATCCCAAAAGGGCGCAGCGTGATGCGAAAAAGCAGACCCTGGAAAATGGAATAGGCACGAAATCGCAACAGGCGCTTAAACTTCAACAGGAGCAGAATAAGCTGGAGAGGAAAGAGCGAAGTAAGCAGGAACGGGAAGAGGAGAGCGACAGGCTGTTTGAGCTGAAGCAGCAGAAGAAAAAGGAAAAGCACAGGGGGCATTAGACGAGGAGAAAGACGATGAAAGTGGTAGATGTATATTTATTTGGACAGATACTTGGAACGCATTCTTTTCTTCTGAAAGATGGATTCCTAAAGCCGGATGAGTATTCAGAGATCAAAGAACAGTATTTTCTGCCGGGTGGGGAGACGGGAACTGCGGCAACAGTGCTGGACTCTATGGACGTGACTGTTCGCATTGATGGCACATGGATCGGTACGGAAGTGGCTCCGATGCTTCGTGATTTCTATGCCGGGACAGGCGTAGACTTATCATCCCTTACGTTTTCGGATGATACAGGAGTAATGGATTATGTAGTGATCGCAGGGCTTGTACGTTCACCTATGGGACATTTCCAGACGCTTTTTTCCGGTGGCAAACAGTGGTGGAATGATCCAAAGGAAGAAGATATTATCGGGTGCAAGGTAGCTGCGATCGATCCGTATTTTGGAGAACAGTCTGATCAGGCTGCGGAAACTTGCGTCAGTCATGGCATCCCTTATGTGACGATAGACGCGACACATGACTCGTATCTTCATAGGCATGCGGCGATTAATGTCGTTTCTGGGGAATGCCGTTCCGAACGTTACCCTGGGGAGTCTGTTGAAGAGGTCATGAAGCTGATGATGCAGGAAACGGAGGGGCTCACGATCCTGACACAGGGCCGCGGGGACATGCTGTATGGACGCAGAGGGGAAGAGATTCACAGAATGCAGCCTTTTGATATAACGGTCAGAAGCACACTTGGAGCAGGTGATACATTTAAAGCGGGCTGTGTATATGCACTATTGAATGGATTCTCCGATATGGAGACAGTTCGTTTTGCAAGTGCATGTTCCGCAGTCGCAATCTCAAGGTTCCCATTACCGCTTAATCCGCCAAAGAAGGATGAGGTAAATGAATTGTTGCGATGATTAACGGAGGATACGGTAGAAAAATGGTGGTAAAAGAATTATTCGGAAAAGTAAAAATATACAGGCTTCATACGCGTGTTGATAACCGTGGATCTCTGGAATATGTTTTTGATGAAAACACTGCTATTTTCAAATCCCGGGAGACAAGAATTTACAGCATGCCCAAAGAAGGAACATTTTTTGGAATACACTACAGAGAAGAGAGTAACCCAATGACGAAGTTTGTGACAGTCATAAGGGGCAGAGGGATGGATTACATTATTGATCTGAGAAAAGGATCGCCGACTTATCTGGAGTGGGAGTCAATTGAACTGTCAGAAGAAAACGCCTTTGCAGTTCAGATTCCTGCAGGTTTTGGTCACGCTTTTATTTCATTACAAAATGATACGATACAGTTATATTCTGTGGACAGAAGCGGCAACGATGCTCATTCAAAACAAATAAACTACAAAGATTCAAAAATCGGTCTTAAACTGCCCATACCCATTTCTGAAATTTCAGATTATGATTTAAGCGCCCCTGTTGTTTCAGAAAGCGGCGAATAGGATTGCTTTTAGCGCTGGTAGCACAGAGAAAGTTGATGAAC
>JAFSBP010000273.1 GCA_017437205.1 Lachnospiraceae bacterium | reverse complement strand
TCCCAAATAATTCCTTTAATACATCCGACAATTTTTAATTCCTCATTATGGTAATAGTCTATCACAAGATTACTTCCTTCAATCACTACACAGCCGTTTCCGGTCTTGACGCGGATGTGCGTTGTCTCATAGGATATAATTCCTCCGTGGCCGTCCACCGTGATCTCGGTGCGCCCGACAGCCGTCACAACCGAACAGGAAGTCAGCACTTCCTTAGGTATGGAGATGGTCTTCCCGGTAGCCCTTTCTATTATTTGCCGCTTTACGGTCATCTGTCTTCTCCGTTTACCGCCTTACCTCTAATTTATGCATAATCAGAAAAAAAAGAAGCATATAAGTCAAAAGAGACCTCAGACTCGTGTCCAAGATCTCTTTGTGTCGTTTACTTAGTTATACTTACGCTTTCTAGCCGCTTCAGACTTTTTCTTACGTCTAACGCTGGGCTTCTCGTAATGCTCGCGCTTACGAATCTCCTGCTGAATACCAGCCTTTGCGCAGGTACGCTTAAATCTGCGCAGAGCGCTATCTAAGCTTTCATTGTCCTTAACAATTACATTTGACATAGACTCACACCTAACCTCCCTCCAGTTGTGGATTGTGCACCAACTGTACGGGTTTTTTTCGCACTGTATCTATTATAACACAATCTTTCGATTCGTCAACTGAGTTTTTTGCTTTTTTAGCAAATTTTCTCAACTTTTTTTACGAAATTTCATTGATATCTGCATATTTCGAGAATTCACTCCGCTTTTACTATGTATTTTTTGAATTTTTCATAGGGCAGGGCGACAATCACTCCGACCACCATCAAACCAAACCAGATTAAAATCAGATTTCCCCATCCGATATACGCCACTGCATTTGCAAACAGTGTACTGGCAATTGATGCCGCCATATAACTCATAAAGTCAAGATAACCTGTCGCACCGGAAACCATTCCGGTATCACGAAGGCTGGTACAATACCTGCTCCAGAGCATCGTTGCTGCAGCATTGGAGGACATGATTGCAAGAACTAAGAAAACAATATTCACAATTGGGAGCTTGACCAAATACACAAGGAAAAAGAAAACGGACGACAAGCTGAACACCAACAGAATGGTTTTGTTCATATCATGTCCAAGACGCTCATACAGAAAAACAGCAATAAACGCAGTCATTGAAATGCAGAGCGTAGCAGCCGTGAATATACCTGCCGACTGATTCGGTGTAAATCCCAGATACTGTGCCAGATAATTCGGAAGCCAAAAGACAACGGTCGTGCGAACCACACCAGTAAGTACGGAGACAAACGTAAATTTGATAATTTGACGTTTGATCAACAATTTGATTCCGCCGCTCTTTTCGCTTTTCGGGCGGTCAAACTGGTGATATTTGATGAACCCCTTCTTTTCAAAATAGATAAACATGAAAAAGCAGGTGATTCCCATCAAAAACAAAATAGCGCTGCTGAGTGAAAATGCTCTTTGCCAGGAAAGAAATGCTGCAATCACTCCTGCCATCGGGGAACCCAGATAAGATGAAAACGTATATCCCAAGCTGCATCTTGTGGCATACAAAAGATCCATATTCTCCGCGACCACCTTTGTCATCGGACCGTAAATCATGGAAAGAAAAAATCCGGTCAGACCGTAAATATATTTCGCTGTATCCGGTGTTTTTGCCAAATAAGGAAACAGTAAATTGGTCACACCGGCCAAAATCAGACCAAACGTCATCATATATTTGGATTTAATCTTATCTCCAATACTTCCATTGATCAACTGTCCGATGGCATAAAAGCTCAAATAGACCGCAGAAACCTCTCCGATATACTCGTTGGTAAAACCGTCAACACCGATCATCTGCGGAGAAACCGCACTCAAAATGTTTCTCGCAATATAGACTGAAAGGTAAGCAATGGCACAGAGCCCGCCAATCAATATCGCTTTTTTAACTTCTGTATTTTTGTTCATCCTACTCTTCTCCCTTGATCACTTATCAGTCATATACGCTGTGGGCGCTGATCATATCAGCAACCTTGAAATAACGCTTCTCTCCGGTCTCGTCGATCTTATAACGGATATAAGAACTCAGGGAGTCCGTCAAAAACATCTGTGCCAAACGGATCTCGTCCATGCGATTACTGATGGAGTTTCCGCTGGAAACACTGAATAATGCCTCATCGGACAGCTTAACCAACGGGGCTTCCCGGTCAGAAGTAATACATACCACCGGAACACGGTTGGCTTTAGCAACCTTTACCGTGTCCAAAATATCCTTGGTTCTTCCGGAGGAAGAAATCGCGATAACCAGATCTTCCTCTTCAAGTCTCGCTGCAGAGATCTGACACATGAGCACATCGCTGACAAAGGATGCAGACAAGCCCAACTGTAACAACTGATAATAGAGATCCATTGCGACAATACTTGATCGATATATGCCATAGATTTCTATTCTCTTAGCACGAAGGATGAGATCTACCACACGCTGCAACATCTGTTCGCTGTTTAAGTCAATCGTGTTTTGGAAGGCTGTTGCCATCTCCGCGCGGTTCTTCACAAGAATGTCCTTTATCTCATCTCCGGGTCCTGCCAGATTAAACTGCTTTTCTGCGCGCTTAGGAAGCTGCTGCGCCAACAATAGCTTAAGTCCGGCAAATCCGGTACCCACCAGTTTTTTTGCAAAATTATTGATGCTGCCTTGGGAGACGCCTGCGATCTCGGAGAGTTCACCGATGGAATAGGTGATAAACTGTCCGGGATCTTTTAGGATCACTTCGGCTATTTTTTGCTCGACGTTACTGTAAAAGGATTTATTCACCTGCAGTTCGCTGAGTAGATTGAGATGTTCCATAATTTACCTCTTTGTATAATAATATTAAAATGATTATTTCTCATTTACAAGCAACCTCAAATGAGTTTAACACATTTTGTTTGTATAGTCAAGAATAAAATATTTTGTCATCAAAATTAATTTATAAAAAAGGACCTGCAAAGCACGGTGGTTTACCGCATTTCGCAAGTCCCTATTTCTAATCATTTACAACAAACCAATAATTCATCTGTAGAGATTTATTTAATCTGTCCTTCCAGCACCTCTGCCACCTTCTCAAGCGCATCAGCGATACCTGAAGGATTCTTTCCGCCGGCCTGTGCCATGTTCGGACGGCCGCCGCCGCCACCGCCAAC
>JAFSBP010000272.1 GCA_017437205.1 Lachnospiraceae bacterium | reverse complement strand
CAGGAAGGCGCTGAGCTTCCTAAGTTTAAGGCAAGCTTCTGGAAGCGCCTGGTTGAAGAGTTTAACTTCTTCATCGCTGACCTGTTCGGCAAGCTGAGTGCAAAAGAAGACGGAAATATTACCGAAGAGATCACAGTATGGGTTAACCGCGCAAGTACATACGTGAATCAGATGCAGACCATGGCGGACACCATGTTCACACCGAAGACAGGTATTAAGGTTAACTTTAGTATCATGAAGGATGAGGGTAAGCTGATTCTGGCGAACACCACGAACACTCAGCCCGATGTGGCACTGGGACTTTCCAGTTATCTGCCTTACGATCTGGCACTTCGCGGCGCTCTGGCTGATCTTCGTCAGTTTGAGGGCTTCAATGATACCGCAAAGCAGTTCAAGAGTGGTGCATTCCTTACTCACACCCTGAACGACGGTATTTACGCAATTCCTGAGACTCAGGACTTCTACGTGCTGTTCTACCGTAAGGATTTGATGGATGCGATGAAGATCGAGATCCCGAACACCTGGGAAGATGTTCTTGAGATGCTTCCTAAGCTGCAGCGTTACGGTATGAATATGTACATTCCGCTTGCAGGATCTGCCTCCTTTAAGACTTTCTCCTCCACGCTGCCCTTCATTTTACAGTTTGGCGGTCAGATTTATTCCGATGACGCGATGAGCGTTGCGGTAAACAATGCAGAAGGTCTTGAGGCAATGAAGTTCATGACCAATCTGTTCACCATTTACGGTATGCCTACCGAGGTTGCTGACTTCTATCAGGGATTCAGAAGCGGAAGCATTCCGATCGGTGTTGCTACCTTTGGTACTTATCTGAAGCTTCAATCCGCAGCGGCAGAGCTGGCAGGTAAGTGGGAGATCGCTCTCATGCCCGGTGTGGAAAACGAAGACGGTGTGGTAGAGCGCTGGGCGACCGGTGCAGGTACCACCGCGGTTATCTTTGATAAGTCTGATAAGAAGCCTGAGGCTTGGGAGTTCCTTGAGTGGTGGACTTCCGCAGAAGTGCAGACCGAGTTCGGTACCCAGATGCAGCTTCTCTACGGAGAAACCTACATGTGGAACACCGCAAACATGGAAGCGTTTGCAGAGATGCCTCTGGACGAGGGAGACAAAGAGATCATCATGGAGCAGTGGGAGTGGCTGCACGAGATGGTGAAGACCCCCGCCAGCTACATGATCGAGCGTGAGCTCAGTAACGTTTGGAACTCCATCGTATTTAACGGTGAGAATGCCCGGAGTGCATTGGATGACGCGGCGATCACCATGAACCAGGAGATCAAGCGTAAGATGGAGAGTATCGGTATGACTGAGTATAAGCTCCCCACCATTGAGAAAATAGAAAGTTGGGTGAACGGAGATGAATAAAATTAAGAGTTGGGCAAAGCGGGAAGGTTCTGCGTACCTGTTTCTGGCGCCTTATCTGATCCTGTTTGTCCTGTTTATCATTATTCCCGTAGTCGCTGCCATCGGTTTGTCCTTCACGAACTTTGACTCGGTTAACCTGCCGAAGTTCATCGGTCTGAAGAACTACATCGCACTGCTCACCTCGGATGCGGTATTTATGCAGTATGTAGTTCCGAACACCTTGAAGTTCTCCCTGATCGCAGGACCTTTGGGATATGCATTATCCTTCATTATGGCGTGGATGCTGGCACAGATCCAGCACAAGCCCAGAACGATCCTGGCATTGATTCTGTACTCTCCTTCCATGACCTCCGGTGTGGCTATGGGTGTTATCTGGAAGGTTCTCTTTAACGGAGATCAGAGCGGATATTTGAACAGCTTGCTGAT
>JAFSBP010000271.1 GCA_017437205.1 Lachnospiraceae bacterium | reverse complement strand
CCGATCCAATAAAGGACGTCCTTTGCAAAAACTTGGCTCTCATCGGCAGACAGATCTCCGGCGTTTTCACAAATCTCTTCAAGCAAATACTCTTCGCCCATACACTGCATGCTACTGTATTTGGAATCCAAATGTTTTGCAGCATCGGACAACATGAAGGTCTTTACGAACGCTGCGCTGTTGAGATTTCTGTCAGCTGAGAGTTCAAACAGACGTCCCTGTATGTCACACATCTTAAGTTGAAGTTCGTCCATTGCTTACTCACCTCATAGCAATTATAACTCCGGCAGATGTATAAGTAAATGAGCGACGCACTCCTCATGAACATCAATTCAATACGTTTCTCGCCGCACTTGTCATTTTGGCAGGTGCTTTTTTGCTGTCCAAATCCAATGTGTGCGTTTGTGCAAAAGGTAGAAAATAAAAAACTTTTGAAAAATGGTAGTAAAAATAGCGTTCTCGTCGGCTACCAACTGAGGGGAGGTGTTTTAAAACTTTTTCTCTCACGCATAAAAACGCTGTTCCCGTCGGCTATCACCTGAAAGAAGAAAATTTAATCCAATGCTTATAAAAAAACCATTCTCGTCGGCTACCACATGAGAGGAAAATTTTCGGACAGGGTTGACTTTACCCCTCTGAAATTCGGAATAAGCGAAAGCATCATTTAACTTTGTAAACAACATCAGGGCCGATGTCGTTTCATAAAAACCAAAATTCATTTTTCAAACAGGAGGAAATTACCATGCCACTTGAAATTAAAGATCATCACGACCTCACCATCGTTCCGCTTCACATTCTGCGCAATCCCGCTTTATCGTTTGAACTGAAGGGTGTTGCAGCTATGCTGTATAGCTTCGAAGGTCTTCACGGCACGACAGAGGAGCTCGCCGGTATTCTGGGTGTCAGCAAACCCCAGGCAACCGCATATTTTCGCGAACTGCAAAGCGCCGGTTATGAGAACATTTTCAGGCTCTACGAAAACGGTGAAACCGATGATTAAGCGATAGAACGTTTAGTGACTAAGCGAATTCGGGCAATTAGAAAAAACAAAAAAATTTTGCTGAAGGTTAAAAAAGCTCAGAAAAATGTCCATTGAAAAGTGAAAGGGTTAATCTCTCCCAAAGGGAAATCTAATGGATTCAGAGGAAATCAAAACGAATCTTTGGTAAGCAACCAATTTGGTCACTTACCGGATGTTGAAAAACTTGCAAGCGCATAGCTGATGAGACCATACCAGCAAGGGTGTTGTTCGGAGGGTTTATTACTTCGCAAATCGATGCGCCTCAGAAATGAATTTGAACGGTGGTGATCGAAAAAGAGATGCGGTTAAATCAACGGATCAAAATGATCCTTTGATTTCACTCCATGTGATTCGCGCTCAAATTGCAAACGACAAAAAACTTCTCGATGTTAAAAAAATAATGTCTCGAAATCGATGATCCGTACCCAATGTAAAGTGAGAGAACAATCTCACCCAGACCATACCGAACACGGAACAAGATCCCATATTGCTGCCGGGTACAGGCTATGAGAATATCTGCCGGACATCCGGAACATCTGAAAATCACAAATAAGCGACGGAACGTTGCGCAGCCAATTTGAAAAATTGTTAAAGGGTTTGGGATGTTTCCCAACAAGAAAATCGGAGATTTTGTATCGGGGGTACCTCGATGCATTGCTTGCCAAGTATGATTCATCATCGAAGGCAAAATGCAATGAGGGTACCTTGATGCCCAGCTTGCTAAGTATGTCTTAGCAAGTGAACGGGGCACCCCGATACACCGCTTGCCAAGTAGGTTTCAACTCTTGGCAAGCGGAAACTCCACCGTTTAAGAAAGGAGAACACCATGACAACTACCTACACTTCCTACGATCAGCTGCCGCTGGCACTGTGCGCCGATGATGTAGCCGCTGTGCTCGGCATCTCCCGTGCCAACGCCTACACGCTGATGCACTCCAAGGACTTTCCCACCATCACCATCGGAAAGCGGATGATCGTTCCCAAGGACAAACTGCTCGCCTGGATGGACGAGCGAATGAGCGCATAAGGAGGAAAACACAAATGACAAAACAAGACACCCTGCATCTGCATATCAAATCCCGGTTCACCGATTTTCTGAAAGCTGCCGAGCTCCCGTACTGGGAGCCGGCGCTGACCGTCTGCCCACACTGCGGCGAACACGCCGGCATCCTCATGGACTTCATGTGGAGCTGCCAGCACTGCGGTAAACGCGGCGATGTGGTGGATTACGTCATGGCGCTGGAGCATCTGGACAGCAAGCTCGCTGCCATCAAACGGGTCTGCCGCGCCCTGCAGATCAAGGTCACAACTCTGGAGGTCATCAGCGCAAGCGACCTGATGGACATGGAGTTTGAACCCACCAACATGCTGATCGACCGGCTCATCGGCCGGGGCGTTTACCTCATCGCAGGCTCTCCCAAGATCGGCAAATCTTGGCTCATGCTGTGGCTGGCCCACTGTGTCAGCACCGGCGAAAAGGTCTGGGACTTCGACACCACGAAAAGCGATGTGCTCTACATCAGTCTCGAAGATCCGCGGGAGCGAATTCAGATGCGCCTCGCCAAAGTCACCGGCGGCGAGACCGGCCACATCCTCTTCGCCACCGAAGCCGAACTCATGGGCAAGGGCTTTGAGGAACAGGTCATCAGCTTTCTCATTGAGAACCCCACCGTGAAATTCGTCATCGTGGACACCCTGCAGAGAGTCCGACAAATGCGCGCCGACCAGTACAGTTACGCCGGGGATTATGAGGTCATCAGCCAGATGAAATCCATTGCCGACCGCTTCGGCATCACCATCCTCCT
>JAFSBP010000270.1 GCA_017437205.1 Lachnospiraceae bacterium | reverse complement strand
GCTCGGTCAATGTGGGATCCACGAAGACCGGCATCGATATGGATGCAGTGAAGCTGATGGGCGAGGTAATCGTAAAGGCTGCCGAGCTGACGAAGGACAATGATTCCATCGGCTGTGCAAAACTGGTGGTATTTTGCAACGCTCCCGATGATAATCCATTTATGGCAGGAGCATTTCACGGCGTGACCGAGGGTGACCGTGTCATCAATGTAGGTGTCAGCGGTCCCGGTGTAGTAAAAACAGCGCTCACTCAGGTGCGCGGAGCAGATTTTGAGACCCTTTGTGAGACGATCAAAAAGACCGCATTTAAAGTGACGCGAGTTGGTCAGCTGGTGGCGCGAGAGGCGTCAAAGCGTCTCAACGTGCCCTTTGGCATCGTCGACCTTTCACTGGCTCCGACCCCCGCGGTGGGCGACAGTGTGGCTGAGATTCTGGAGGAGATCGGTTTGGAGAGCGTGGGTGCTCCCGGAACGACAGCGGCTCTTGCACTGCTCAATGATCAGGTAAAGAAGGGCGGAGTGATGGCATCTTCCTATGTGGGCGGCCTCTCCGGCGCGTTTATCCCAGTTAGCGAGGATCAGGGAATGATCGATGCAGTGAATCGCGGCGCGCTCACCATTGAAAAGCTTGAGGCGATGACTTGTGTCTGCTCAGTTGGACTTGACATGATCGCGATCCCCGGTGATACCCCGGCGACAACCATCAGCGGTATCATTGCGGACGAGGCGGCAATCGGTATGATTAATCAGAAGACCACGGCAGTGCGTCTGATTCCCGTATACGGAAAAGGTGTGGGCGAGGTCGTTGAGTTCGGCGGACTACTGGGATACGCGCCGATCATGCCTGTGAATAAGTATTCCTGCGAGGCGTTTGTGAATCGCGGCGGACGTATCCCTGCACCAATCCACAGCTTTAAGAACTAAAGGATTTTGCGGATGCTTGAACCGCAGTGCTGATCAAAAGAAAAGGAGATCGACAAGGTGGCAGATTTTTTTCGAGAATTATTTTCTAACCGGGTGCTGATTGCCGGCTGTCTGGGCTGGTTTATCGCACAGGTGTTAAAGACGATCATTTATGCGATTCTCAATCGCACGATGCGCTGGGAGCGCATGGTGGGCGACGGAGGGATGCCCAGCGCACATTCTGCAACCTACACATGCATGGCAGTGACAGCGGCAATCGCTTACGGTGTTGGTTCGTTTGAGTTTGCCATCACGGCCATGTTAGCAACCGTGGTGATGCACGATGCGATGGGGGTTCGCTGGGAGACCGGAAAGCAGGCAGTGGTTTTAAATGAATTGGTGAAATTGTTTGAGGAGTTGGGTGATCAGCAGGTTCCGGTAGAGAAGAAACTGAAGGAATTTGTCGGACATACGCCGTTGCAGGTACTGTGCGGTTTGCTTCTCGGTGTACTGATCGCGGTATTGTACAGTCTGTGTTATTAGAACGGTAATGTGTCCGTTGGCCAGGATGAAGGGCTGTATTCGATTTAATGCAATCAGAACATTGGTTTTTATTGCGTGATCGGACAAAGTGTGGTATAGTGATATCAACATCAAGTGAATAAACGTTATAGGTGTCGGAAAGAGCGTTTGGTTCTTTTCGGTGAAAAGGGAAACAGGTGAAAATCCTGTACGAACTCGTCGCTGTGATAGAGGAGCTTGATCCCCACGTAAGTGAGTGCCACTGGAAAACCGGGAAGGCGGGAGAGAGTGAAGATCCTTAAGTCAGAAGACCTGCCTGTGATGATATTGTGGGACCACGAGTAATTGGTTAGACACGAAACGTAAGCTTAAGTATAGTTTCCTGTGAATGAAAGCCTTTTACCTTTGGTAGAGGCTTCTTTTTTATTCATCAGTACCGCAATTTTTTCACCGGATGAAATACAAACGAACTGCAAAGGGCAGTAAAGGAGAGCTTATGAAAAAAGTGAACAAAAAGATGGTTGTGGGAATTGTGTTGATGGTGCTTCTGGTGGGACTAATGTTGTTTGCATACAACAAGTTCAGAGAGAAGCCGGTTGAGGGCAGCAAGTCCATCACGATTGAAGTGGTGAATGATAAGGGTGAGTCTAAGAAGTACGAACTGAAGACCGATGCACAGTATTTAG
>JAFSBP010000269.1 GCA_017437205.1 Lachnospiraceae bacterium | reverse complement strand
GAGGACCTCTGTTAGTGGACATGGAGACAAATTTCTTTGCCAGTTCCATCAGTCTGGGATTATTGTGGTGACAGGTTGGGTGAAGTTTAAGCCAATCCGAAGGAATGTCAAATTTTTCTGTAGAGAGGGTTGTCCGTGCATAGACGATCCCGCAATGCTTGAGCGATGCAACAACCTCGTCATTGTAGGTTCCGAAGGGATAGGCCAACCCTCTCACAATGGTTCCAAATGCTTTTTCCAGATTGACGCGATCCTGCAGCACCTCATAAGTACACAGATTTGTGGGAAGCTGTTCCATGAACGGATGGGTGAGACCGTGTACGGCAATTTCCATTCCGCTGTCCTTGAAGACGTCTATGCAATTAAGCCGGCTCATTCGCCGGCTAATCTGTCCAGAAGGCCATTCGTGGTCTTCGGGGACAAAGAGACCGCTATTCAGGTTAAAGGTTCCCTTCAACCTGTTTTTTTTCATAATGTCGAGCAGCCGAATATCCTGCTCGACACCGTCATCATAGCTGAGTGTCAAAGCCTTTTTCCGTCCGCTGGGAAAATTCATAAAGAGTCTAGACATTTTGAGTTTCCTCCTGCTCTGCGGCAATCACCTTATTCAGACGTTCTTCACAGAAATCCAGGAACGTTCCCCAAATCCCTGCATCAAAAAAGCGGTTTTCTCCGGTTTCTAAGAGAAGTTTTCCTTTTTCGTAGGTGTCGTTGTTCCAGACATGATTTCCGATAAAAATATCCACCTTTTCGCCGCGAAGTCGATTGAGGGAATTGAGATATCCCTCACGACAGCCCTCATAGTCAAAGCTGTCCTTGGCCAGTGTGTTTGCTCCGGCACCACCGAACATTCCCACGCGGTAAGTCTTACCGTTTTCCTCGGTATTGAAGAAGAGAGAAATGGTTCCCTTTGTGTGTCCGGGAGTTTCCATGAAGGTGATGGTTGTATTGCCAAGAGAAAGGGTATCTCCGTCCTTCACGCAGATGTCAGGGGTGAAGTAGCGAAGCGCCTTGTCATAATCGTCGCGACCAATGAGTGTTTTTGCACCGCAAAGTGCGGTCATGGCAGCGGTCGCTTCGGTATGATCGTAATGCCAGTGGGTGTTAATGATGTACTTCACATCCTTAGGATCGAATCCCAACGCATGAATCGAATGGATCACTAAGAAAAAACTGTCCAGATAACCGGTGTCAATGAGAATAAGACCGTCGCCGGTGTCAATGAGATGGGATGAGGCCTGAAATGTTCCTACAAAGTAAACATTTCCCGCAATGCGAAAGGGATCCATTTTGGAATCCCAAAGATGGTTGAATTTTTTTCGTTCATACATAATGAATACACTCCTTTAATATTAAATAAAGTTTTGAATCGTTCAAGATATAGATTAAGAAGTACCGTTAGTTTTGGCTTTGTAGTCTGTAGGAGACATACCAATAGATTTTTTAAATACAGATGAAAAATAAAGCGGATCACGGAACCCGGAAAGGAGAGCCACATTCTTGACGGAATCAATCCCGTGGTCAAACAGAGAGATGGCATATTCAAGACGCTTGTTTCGCAAATATTCGGAATAACTGATTCCGTACTTATCTTTAAAGAGATGAGACAGGTATTTGGGGTTGTAGCCAAGATCCTGTGCGATGACTGTCAGAGAGAGATCTGGATCGGTAAAGTCATCCTCTGTTTGGGAGATGATTTGCTGGATGATGCTGATATCGGCGGCATCCAGCATCGTAAACTTGGAGAATGAATGCAGCAGGACGCTTTCCGCCGCGAGGTCAACGTTCATCTCTAATGTGCGGAATAGCGAAGTCTTCCACATGGGAATGAGTCCGTCAAAACCATAGAAAAAGCGGAATGAGGAACTAATGCCAAAACGACGAAAAAGTTCATCTGATCGGGTACCGGTAAAGCTGATATACATATATTCCAGGGAATCCGGAGAATCTACGACGTAGGTTTCTCCCTGAAAGATAAAAAACAGATGTCCGGAGGAAAGAGGAAAGCGGTTGTCGTTGATGGATAGTGTGCCTGAGCCCTGAACGACAAGAAACATGCGGTGTTCTGGGGAGACCCGCTTTTGTGTCATGCTCTCGGGATTTGTTTCGTAGATAAAGTTGCAGATTTCAATGCGGTCATATGTTGCGGATGTTACAAATTTACAGATGTTTTTACTTGCCATAAGATTCCCCCATTTTTATTAACATTGTTTTTGGTCGCTCTCATTATTCCCTTACATTAATTGATTATAATTCAATCTCCCCAAATATGCAATGGTCTCTAACTATTTTCGATAAAGTCATGGATTATTTATATTGATACTCTAGTGCAATTTTAATAAAATAAGCATATAACAAGTATGCATCATGAGGCAATATTTAGTTGGTTTTTTATATAACACAGATTAAGGAGGATGAAAATGATGAAAAAGTTAAAAATCGGAATTTTCGGCGTCGGAAGAGGTGCAGCACTGGGAAAGAGCGTGATGCTTGCGGGCGCTGATGTTGTTGCTGTTTGCGACACGAACAAGGAGAAGCTGGAGAAAGCAGTAGCCACCTTCGGAGAGAACACTGCTACATATGATGATTTTGATAAATTTATTGAGCACCCCATGGATGGCGTGATCATTGCTAACTTTTTCCCGTTTCACGCACCTTATGCGATCAAATGCTTGGAAAAGGGAATTCATGTTCTTTCCGAGTGCGCAAGTAACGGAACTATGGCAGAGGGCGTAGCTCTTGTTCGCGCGGCAGAAAAAAGCAACGCAATTTATATGCTTGGCGAAAATTATCCCCACGCACTGGTTACCCGCGAGATCAAGAGAGTATGCGAGGGCGGAACGCTGGGTAAGATTCTCTATGCGGAGGGAGAGTACAACCACCCCTTTGATCCTGCAAGCATAAAGGGAAGAAAGGCACTGTTTCCGTTCCCTGAGCACTGGAGAAATTATAATCCGAGAACTTACTACATTAATCACTCCCTCGGTCCGGTCATGCATGCGACCGGAGCGACGCCGAAGAGAGTCAGCGCGTATGCCGTATTCGCACCGATCGAGGGTGCTTATCCCACTGCGATACAAAACGGAGACCGTGTAGCTATCGTTGTCACCCAGAACGATGACGGTTCGATTTTCCGCGTGACGGGAACGGCAGGATTCGGTGGACACCACTCTTCCTATCGCGTGTGCGGAACGGAAGGACAGGTGGAGAGTGTGCGTGGCATGAAGGAGAAGGTAATGCTTCGCTATAATCCCTGGTCTCTTCCTGCGGGAGCTGCAACGGAGCAGCTGTATACCCCTTCATGGAATGATAAGGATGAGGCACTGATCACCAAAACCGGGCATGGCGGTGGAGATTTCATCGTTGTTCGCAAGTTTTTGGAGTGCATTGCAGAAGGCAAGCAGCCTGAGTTCCCCTTCGATGTATATTCTGCGGTTACGATGGCTTCTGTTGGTATGCTGGCACACCGTTCCATGCTGGAGGGCGGTCAGCCTTATGATATTCCGGATTTCAGATGCGAGGAAGACCGGAAAAAGTGGGAGAATGACTATCTGACCCCTTATCCCGGCCCCAACGGTGAAGCGCCCACGTTGCCCTGCTGTTCAAAGAAGGACTTTGCACCTACAGAAGAGCAGTGGGAGCTGTACAGAAAATTGGTAATGGGCATTGATGAGGACTAAAGAGTTGAAAGATGGGAGGCATTTATGAAAAAGAAGAAGGAGAAGCAGCCGTTGAATAAGCTGAGCACATGGGATCGGGTTAAGAGACAGTTGCCGTTTTGGGTGATGCTGGTGATCCCGATTGCAAAGTTCTTGCTGTTCAACTATTTCCCACTGTTCGGTATCGCAATTGCTTTCCAGGACTATAAATTGGGAGATCCGTTTATCAGTCCGGAGAGCAGATGGGTAGGGTTTAAATGGTTTCAGATGTTCTTTAAAAACCCCTTTGCCTGGCGTTATATCCGAAATACGCTGGCAATCAGTTTGCGAAGCATCGTTTTTTCATTCCCGATGGGAATTATCATCGCCCTGATTTTTAATGAGATTACTAATCTCCGGTTTAGAAATCTCGTCAACAGTGTCAGCTTACTTCCACATTTTATCTCCACCGTGGTTATTGTGGCAATGTTGAAAACCATGTTTTCGGTCGATGGAGGAATCGTCAACCAGGCACTTGTTGCTCTGGGAAAACAGCCGATCAATTTTATGGTCAGCAAAGACTGGTATTACACCCTTTACATCGGTTCCGGCATCTGGGCGGGAGCGGGCTTTTCTTCCCTTGTGTATACGGCGGCGATTTCGGGAATTGATCCCGGATTATATGAGGCGGCCAGGATGGACGGAGCTAATCGCTGGAAGTGTATGCTTAGGATTACCGTGCCCTGTATTGCGCCCACCGTTATCACGATGTTTATCCTGCGATTGGGTAACATCTTGTCCGTGGGGTATGAAAAGGCCCTGTTGATGTACTCACCCGCAATCTATGAAGTGTCAGATATGATTTCTACCTATTCTTATCGCGTTGGAATTATGGAAGGAAAGAGTTCCCTGTCCACAGCGATAGGACTTATGGATTCCGTTGTAAATCTGGTCGTTCTGGTTACTGCAAATAAGGTGAGCAGAAAGATATCAGAGACGTCTTTGTGGTGAGGTGGTGCAGATGAAAAAAAATAAAAATAAAATTAAACAGGGCATGGATGACAAGGTATTCGGGCTTATCATAAAGATTCTGGTTCTCGTGATTTTGGTTGTTACCCTATACCCCCTGATCTATGTGTTTAGTATGGCGATCAGTGATCCGTACAGAGCGGCAGCCGGAGACGTGGTGTTGTTTCCCAAAGGAATTGACTTTACTGCCATAAAAACGGTTCTGAATGATAGTCAGCTTTATCGCTACTACTACAACACGATCTGGTATACGGTAGTGGGAACGGTGCTGGGTGTTGTGGTTACCATGCTGGCGGCATATCCGTTGAGCAGAAATACCTTCAGTGCGAAGGGAATCGTAACCATATTCTTCGTGCTGACCATGTTTTTGAATGCGGGATTAATCCCCAGATACATTGTCAATGTAAAATTTTTACACCTGTATAATACCCGATGGGTTCT
>JAFSBP010000268.1 GCA_017437205.1 Lachnospiraceae bacterium | reverse complement strand
CCGCCATTCTTCATCCCCGCAATCATATCTTCCACATAAGGCTGGGCATCGCTTTCCTTTTTCCACACATCGAATTCTACGTTTAATTTTGCATAGTTCTTCTTCAGATCTTCGATGGATACATTCAAGATATGCTGCCACAGTGCCATATATCCGGGAACACCGTTCTGTAACTTAAAAGTAGCCTCATGAGCTGCCTTTTTAAACTCTTCGTCTTCCTTTGACCGAGCACTGGCTGCCGGATAAATCTGCTCCAGCTCACCGATCGTAAATGGTGCTTCTGTCGGATACTCTCCCTCAAAACTGTCGTCAAAGTAAGGCAAATCCGGCTGCTGCGACCGCAATCCCTCTATGATCAGACCCATCTGCAGTCCCCAGTCGCCCAAATGTACATCGCCAATAACCCTATCTCCCATAAAACGGCAGATGCGCTTCACACTCTCACCAATGATAGCAGAACGCAGATGTCCTACGTGCAGGGGCTTCGCCACATTCGGTCCGCCGTAATCAATCACGATGGTCTTCGCCTTCTCACCGTCCGGCTTCTCACAGCCGAAACGCTCAGACGCTGCCATCTCCTTCACATACTCCGCAACATACTCTGCAGACAAGGTCAGGTTAATAAATCCGGGAGCAACCGCCTCCACTTTCGCAAACTGCGGTGCGTTCTCCAACTGCTTCACCACATCTCCTGCAATCATGATCGGCGCCTTGCGGTACAGCTTCGCTGCCACCAACGCACCATTACACTGATATTCACACAGGTCGGGGCGGTTAGACACCGACACTTTTCCCAAATTTCTATCATAGCCGCAGGCCTCAAAACCATCGCCCACAACATTGCTGATCAATTCCAGTATCTTCTTCATAAATCATCCTCCGAAATAACTCTAGGTCACCCTTTATCATATCATAGTAAAATCAAAAAATCAATCAGGGAAAATAGAAATCCTACTTTTCCTCTATCATCTCATGCAGCTTCTCAAGCGCCTCCTTGATTCCGCCCACCTCATCGATCAGACCTTCATCCACCGCTGTCTGCCCGATCAGGATGGTTCCCAGATCCTTCGTCATCTCCCCGGTATTCATCATTAATTCTTCCAATCGCTTCTGGTCAGCTTTGCTGTGTGAGGCAATAAAGCCAGTGATTCGATCCTGCATCCGCTTAAAGTACTCGTAGGTCTGCGGCGCACCGATCACCATTCCGGTCATTCGCACGGGATGAACCAGCATTGTCCCCGTCGGCACGATAAATGAATAATCAGAAGCCACTGCCAAGGGTACTCCGATGGAGTGACTTCCCCCAAGCACCAGAGAAACTGTCGGCTTGCTTAGGGACGCGATCATTTCCGCTATCGCCAGACCTGCGTCAATATCTCCTCCCGCAGTATTCAACAAAATCAATAATCCATCCACTTGATCGCTGTCCTCGATGGCTGCTAACTCCGGCAATAAATGGTCATATTTGGTCGCTTTTCCTCCGGAGGATGCATTTTCATGTCCCTCAATCTCCCCGATAATCGTCATCAAATGAATTTTGCTCTTTCCATCGCCAGTGAGCGTCACCTGACCGGTTTCCTTGATCCGATCCTCGCGCTTTTCCTCATTTTCCTGCTGTCCATTGTTTTCATTCTGTTCTTCCCTATCCTGCATGGTCTGTCCTCCACATAAATTTTGCATTTTGCAATTAGTATGAGACAGACACTTCTTTTATATACCAAAAGACTGTCCCGCATCTGACGGAACAGCCTTTAAAAATAATTGTATTCAATAGATATGTCGTGCGATTATGCCTCCAACAGCTTTCTCACACCTGCCAGCTTCACGCACAGACAGAATAATTCCATTGCCGCCTGCAATTCGTCAATCGGCGGATAAGAGGGTGCCAGACGAATGTTTGTATCTTTGGGATCAATTCCGTAAGGATAGGTTGCGCCTGCTCCGGTGAGCACCACGCCGGCTTCCTTAGCCAGAGCTACGGTAGCCTTTGCACAGCCGGGCAGGGTGTCTACAGTGATAAAATATCCTCCCTCCGGCTTCGTCCAGGTGAGAAGACCGGTGTCTGCCAGTTCTTTCTCCAACAGATTCAACACCAGTTCATACTTGGGAACCATCTGTTCTGCCAGCGCCTTCATCCGCATACGGATACCTTCTGCATTCTTAAAATACTGTGCATGGCGGATTTGATTTACCTTATCCGGACCAATAGTCTGAATACCGATGTGCTTTTTCGCCTCTGCGATGGTCGCCTCACCGCCGGCCATCATTGCCACACCGCCGCCGGGCAGAGTGATTTTCGACGTGGAGAAATAGTACAGTACGCGATCGGGATTTCCGGCCTCCTTAGAAAGCTTCAAAATATCCGGGATAGAATTCTCGCTGAACAGATGATGAACACCGTAAGCATTGTCCCAGAAAATACGGAAGTCGGGTGCTGCTGTCTTCATGGACGCCAAGCGCTTTACCGTCTCGTCGCTGTAGATGATTCCCT
>JAFSBP010000267.1 GCA_017437205.1 Lachnospiraceae bacterium | reverse complement strand
CTCCGGTGTGAGCAATCCCTTCACCGTGGGTGTGGCGCAGGAATTGGTCGGTCTTCCCATGTTTTCCGGTGTATGGTTGAGAATATTGAGCTTTGTGCTGATCTATAGCCTGTTAATGTGGTTTTTGCAAAGGTATGCGAAAAAGATAGAGCGCCCGCTGGAGGCCGGTGCAGGACAGAACAGTGAGATATGTCCAAAGAAGAATCGGGGACTGTGGTGCTTTGTGGGAATTCTCGGAATCGGTGTGGCACTGGTATTTTGCTCGGCGTTGCTTCCGTTTTTGCAGGATTTAACGATGATCATTGTGGCACTGATGTTTTTGGTGGCAGGGATAACGGCAAATCTGATGTCCGGAATGTCCGTTAGGGATCTGAGGAAGCATTTTGTGAACGGTCTGGTCAGTATCTTGCCTGCGGTACTGATGATCCTGATGGCCGGCTCTATCCGGTTCACGATGGAGGAAGCAGGGATATTAGAGATCATTCTTCACAGTGCGGTGGAGATCGCTGGGACGCTTCCCAAGTGGGTAGTGATCCTGTTTATCTATCTGTTGGTATTGGTGATGAACTTTTTTATCAGTTCCGGCTCTGCGAAGGCATTTCTCTTAATGCCCTTGATCACTCCGCTGGCAGAAGTCTTTGGCATATCCGCACAGCTATGTGTCGTTGCCTTTGCCTTCGGCGACGGTTTTTCAAATGTATTTTACCCGACGAACCCGGTGCTTCTCATTAGCCTCGGACTGGCGGATGTGAGCTACGGAAAATGGGTAAAGTGGTCATGGAAGTTTCAAGCAGCCAATCTACTGCTGACGAGTTTAGTGTTGTTGTTCGGAATGATTGTGGGGTACTAAGATGAATGATCAAATATTGGAGAACTATCAGATTCGCAAGTCAAATAAAGAAAAGGACAGGTTTATCGGATACCTGAAGGAGCGTTTGTCTGCGAGCGGATATGATCCGGAATGCGATATCACTGTCGAGGAAAAGTGGAAGGGAATATTCCTCACGAGAAATATTATCGTGGGGGATCCCGATAAGGCGAAGGTGCTTTTGGCTGCACACTATGATACCTGCGCGCTGTTGCCCTTTCCAAACTTGATGGCCCCGACCAGTCCGTTTTTGTTTATCGCTTATCAGCTGTTTCTGGTGGTGATGATCTTTTTGGTGGCAACAATTCCCGCGGTGATTGCAGGTTTCTTTACCGAAGATCCGATGATCATCTACTATGTGTTTGAATTGTCCCTGATTCTGTTTTTAGTTCAAGTGATGTTTGGATTCAAAAACCGCCATGCGGCCAATGATAACACCTCCGGAGTGGTTACGCTCACCCGTTTTTTGGAAAGATTACCCGAAGAACAGCGAGAAAAGGTCTGCGTGATCTTTTTTGACAACGAGGAAAAGGGGCTTTTCGGTTCCATGCACTTTGCCGAGAAGCATAAAGATGCAGCAAAAAATACATTGATGATTAATCTGGACTGTGTGGGCGATGGGGAAACAATCGTCTCGCTGGCAAAGAAAGAGGCGACGAGCCACGAACTATATCCCGTATTTGCAGAGACGATGGAGCAAAACGGCACGCACTTTGACGGAAGTATTCAGTGCCGGAAGATGCTTCCGATGATGTTTCCCTCCGACCAGTCGAACTTCAAAAAGGGAATCGGAGTGTGTGCACTGAACAAATCACCCCTTGGCATGTACTGTGCCAGGATCCATACACCGAAGGATACCGTGTGCCTCGAGGAGAATGTGAAGGTGTTGGCTGAGGCGATGATAGAGTTTGTAGAGAAGGTGTGAGAATAAATAAGGCTGCCGCATTTTCGTGCGACAGCCCTTTTCTTTTACTCAGTTGCCAGATTATCAAAATAACCCTGGATCAGGATTACAGGAGTTCCCTTATCTCCGGAACCGGAGGTCAAATCACACAGGGAACCGATCAGGTCGGTCAGCTGTCTGGGGGTAGTACCCTGAGAAGCCATGTTACCAACCAGGTTGTCCTGCTTTGCCTTGATGCTCTCGGTAATCGCGTCCTTCAGAGCCTCACCGCTGAGAGCTGCGAAATCATTGTCCGCCAGATACTTTAACTTCAACTCGTTCGGAGTACCGATCAGTCCGTCGGTGTGAGCGGGAGATACGACGGGGTCAGCCAGTTCCCAAATCTTACCCTGAGGATCCTTAAATGCGCCGTCACCGTATACCATTACCTCAATCAGCTTTCCGGTCTTCTCAAGGAGAGCGGACTGGATAGCAACCACCAAATCGCGGCACTCTCTGGGGAAGAGCTTGATCTTATTTTCGGTGGATTTGTTTGAGCCCAGCAGACCGTACTTTTCGTTGCAGCCGCTTCCGTTTACGGGAGCGGTCATAATATCATCAAGTCCGAGAACCACCTTCGCGCCTGCAGCCTTCAGGATACGCTTAGTGCGCACTCTGGTATGAATATCACAGGTGATCACACAGTCGGTGTAGTTTAAGATAGATTTGCACTGGTTTGCAAAAATGATCTCCACTTCGGCTCCTGCCTCGCGGACGATGTCACCGTAGTATGCGACGTAGTCAACACCGGTGAACTCGTGCTTATTTTCGCCGAACAGCTCGCGGTACTTCTCAAGGGAGAGTACGTCAGAGTAGGGGTTGATTCCTGCCTCATCCAGCTGATCGTAAGTGAGAAGTGCATTTCCTACCTCATCGCTGGGGTAGCTGAGCATGAGCACTACTTTCTTGCAGCCCATCGCGATACCCCTTAAGTTGATCGCGAAGCGATTACGGGACAGGATGGGGAAGATCACGCCAACGGTCTCACCGCCGGTCTTTGCCTTCACGTCTGCTGCAATGTCCTCTACGGAGCAGTAATTACCCTGAGCACGGGCAACGATGGACTCAGTGATACCGATGACGTCACGGTTTCTGAGTGCAAAGCCTTCGCTCTCGGCAGCTGCCAGTACACTGTCTACAACAATATCTACAAGGTTATCGCCCTCACGAATAATCGGGCAGCGAACACCTCGGGAAACAGTTCCAATTCTTCTTTCCATGAATAATACCTCACCTTCTGTGAATGTAGGTCTTTAACGGATATACTTTACCACTTTTTTTCTCAGAAATAAAGGGGAAATTTTAAATTTTTTCAAAAACCTAAAATTTTTTGTGTGATTATCTGTGAAATTACGTTTTATCAGCCTTCACTCTTTTTAAATGCGTGGCCAACAGCCATTTTTCTACACGCTCCTTCGGCAGTAGCCAGTTGATCAGGAGGGCAACCAGCACTCCGATTCCGGTATCAATCATACGGTTGACGGAGTAGGAGATGTAGGTTTCTACCGGGGTATTGAACAGGATGATACATAATACCACACCGCCGGGCTGCACGGCTCCGGGCCAGCGAAACAGCTGGCTGGCAACGATCAGAATGACCACGCCGATAAACAGGAGAACGAGCAGCAGAAAATGATATCTGCCATCCGGGAAGAAGCAAATATACAGACGGAAAAGTCCCATCCCTAAAAATCCGCCGATGACGGTTCCGAAGAAACGGTTACCGCCGTTTAGGCGTGAATCGCCCATGTCGCGGCCAACACCGAAGATGGCACCGATACAGGCAAAGGTGGGATTTTTATCTACAATAAAATAAAGCAGAGCGACCAGTGTTGCGGCAATACCGGTTTTAATATTGCGCTGGCCGACGTGGAGATGAAAGTGCTGGCGTGATTGATCCATGTAAAACTCCTTCGTTTATATACTGTTGCGGCGTTTAAACCGCAAAAAAATGTTGGGGTCAAAAGTTTTTTGACCCCAACATCATAACATCATAAATACAGTGTTTCAAGTATTCAATTGCGTACATTACATTATTTCGGTCAGATACCGGCTTGCCTGAGTGGTAAACAGCTCATGGTAGATGCCTTTTTTTGCCATCAGCTCTGCGTGGGTCCCGGTTTCCGCCAGCTTACCATTATCCAACACCAGAATCTTTGTGGCGAGAGTTGCGCTGGACAAACGGTGGGAGACGAAAATCGTGGTCTTGTCTTTTCGGAGCTGGTCAAACTGGTTGAAGATTTCCTGCTCAGCAATCGCATCTAGCGAGGAAGTCGGCTCGTCCAGAATCAAAACGTCGGAATCTGAGTAAAATGCTCTGGCAACAGCCAGTTTCTGCCATTGTCCGACAGAGGGCTCGATACCCGTCGGCTCAAAAATACGCATGAGCGGTGTGTCGTAACCCTGTGGAAGGCCTTCAATGAAGGCGTCCGCGGAGCTTGCCTTTGCGGCATCAAGAATAGCAACCATATCGGGCTTCTTGGTGATTTCGCCGAAATGAATATTTTCGCTTACCGTGAAGGCATAGCGGCCGAAATCCTGAAAGATAACGCCGAACATGGAGTAAAGCTCGCCGGTGTCATATTCGCGGATATCGTGACCGTCCAGAAGGATAAGTCCTTCCGTGG
>JAFSBP010000266.1 GCA_017437205.1 Lachnospiraceae bacterium | reverse complement strand
GACGCTCTATCCCATGTGTCGCGACTGTGGCTATGAGATCACTGTCACGCTGGTTATCCGCGAATTCGACTGGGTCATTACCGCGGTTGAACCCGGCGATACGCGAAGCCACCATTACGGCCTTGCGGTAGACTACGGCTCCACTACCGTTGTGATGCAGTTAGTGGACCTGAATACGGGAGACGTGATTGCCCGTGAACGGGTGATGAACGGACAGATTGCCTACGGAACCGATATTCTGACCCGCATCACTTATACGCTGGAAGATCCGTCCCATCCGGATGATATGCAGCGGGTGACTGCGGATACCTTCAATCGGCTTTTTGTCCTTCTGACCGAAAAAACCGGGATCAATGTGGCCGCCCTGCCGATCATGGTCGTGTCCGGAAACACCACGATGATCCATTTTCTGTTGAAACTGAATGCATGGACAGTATTTGCCTCTCCCTATGCACCGGTCACCTCCGATCCGGGATGGATCTGGGGCCGCGAGGTCGGGATGGATTTTCGGGGCATGCTTTACATCATCCCTGCCGCATCCAACTACGTGGGCGGTGATATTGTCAGCGGCCTGCTAAAATTGGACATTCACAAAAACGAAGAACCCCGCCTCTTTTTCGACATCGGAACCAACGGTGAGCTGGTCATCGGAAACCGTGATTGGATGATAGCGGGTGCCGGTGCAGCCGGGCCCGCATTGGAGGGCTATATCAGCCGCTACGGAATGCGCGCTGATGCCGGTGCCATCGATACCGTGCGGATTGAGGGCGGAAAACTTCGATTCACCACCATCGGAGATCAAAAACCGGTGGGAATCTGCGGTTCCGGTATCATTGATCTTCTGGCGCAGATGCGATTAAACGGTTGGATCAATATTGCGGGAGAATTGAATCCCGATGTTTCCTCACGGATCATCTATCTGGAGGAGGAAAAGGAGTATGCTGCAGTCTATGCCACGGCGGAGGAATCTGCCTCCGGTATACCACTCTTCTTCTCGCAGACGGACATCCGACAGTACCTGGATACGAAGGCGGCAGCTTACACGATGATCGAGTGTCTGATGGAGGCGGCCGGTTGCTCGGAGCAGGATCTCGCACACTGTTATCTATCCGGCGCATTCACCGCCCATTCCGATCTGGAATCTGCGATTACCATCGGTATGTTCCCTGATCTGCCCCGCGAGAAATACACCGCGATCAACAACACCTCGCTGGAGGGTGCACGCATTCTGCTGCTGGATTGCCTCCGACTCCGGGAAGTCCGTCATTTGGCGGAATCCATTTACTGCGTGCAGTTTGCCTCCATCCCGGATTTTCTTGTGCGCATGCAAGCAGCAAAATTTGTCCCACACACGGATATGAGGCGCTATCCCAGCGTAACGAAAAAACTTTCCGCCAAACAGGGTGACTAAATCACCGACATCGCGGCAACGATTATGCATCATGAAACCAGAATATACGAAAAGGAGCATAGATCATGAATACTGAAGCAATGATTACTATATTATTACCGTTTCTCGGAACGATTCTCGGCGCCGGCTGCGTCTTCTTCTTAAAAGGAAAAATGAATTTAAATCTCCAGCGTTCCTTAAGCGGCTTTGCCGCAGGTGTGATGGTAGCGGCTTCCATCTGGAGCCTCATTATCCCTGCGATGGACCAATCTGAGCACATGGGTAAGCTGGCGTTTATCCCCGCTTTCGTCGGCGTATGGCTTGGCTTTCTGTTTCTGATGGGGTTGGACAAAGTGATCCCTCATCTCCATCCGGGCAGCGAGTGTCCCGAAGGTAAATCCTGCAATCTTGGAAAATCCACCATGATGGTTTTTGCCGTCGCTCTGCACAATCTCCCCGAGGGTATGGCAGTCGGCGTGGTCATCGCCGGATGGCTCACCGGAAATGAGAGCATCTCCTTCGCGGCTGCACTGGCACTCTCTCTCGGTATCGCCCTGCAAAACCTCCCTGAGGGTGCGATCATCTCCATGCCGCTAAAATCCGGCGGGATGAAGCAGGGTAAAGCCTTCGGCTACGGCGTGATCTCCGGAGTGATCGAGCCAATCGGAGCAATCGTGACGATCCTGCTCGCGAATCTGGTGGTGCCGATTCTCCCCTATCTTCTGGCATTTTCCGCAGGTGCGATGCTCTATGTGGTGGTTGAGGAATTGGTTCCTGAGATGAGCGAGGGTGACCACTCACATCTGGGAACGATTTTCTTTGCGGTGGGATTTACGCTGATGATGATGTTAGATGTGGCGTTGGGCTAGGAATGAATGTTAGAAAAAATTGGAATTTCAGAAAGGAGATTAAAGAGATGAAAAACAAGTTATTTTTATCAGTGATATTAAATTTAATATTAGTTATTTTATTGATTTTTACAATTAAGATTAATGAAACAAAAGTATATAGCTTTTCTGGTGAAAATGACTATTTTGTAATCGAACACGGGGAAATCATAAAAAATAAAAAATTTGAACAAATAAGCTATTCTAATTTTCAATTTAAAAAAGACATCCCAAGCAAATCTTATGGATTTAATATGGAGCTATATTTTATTAATAAGGATGAAAAGATAGTAATTGCCAAAAAAGGTACTAAAATTAATCCCAATATTGGTATATCACTAACTAAAGAAGATTTATTGCAGCAATTAGAAAAATTTAAAACTAGTGCATTAGGAAACGCATATAGACAATTACAAGATGTAAGTAATAAAAATATAATTAACAACTTTTATTTTGAGCTTACATTTATTACATATGATGGACAAGAAATTACTCAAACATTAAAATTGGATGTTGTCGAAATTAAGTGATTCATAATTAAGCCAATTCGAATATATGGAACAGCAGAATTTCACTGCTGTTCTATTCTTCTTGTAACTCTTCCAACCTCTTCACATCCACCAGTTCCACTGCGCCTCTGGTCAGTCGCACCATCTCCTCACTCTGGAAATACCGCAGCATTCTCGTAACCACCTCTCTGGCCGTGCCCATGTGGTTAGCAATCTTTTCATGGGTGATCTTTAGCGATGTCGTCCCCTCCAATGCGCTCTCCTCCAGCAAAAACAACGCAAGACGCTTATCGAAGCTTTTCCACATGATCTGATCCATCAGCCACATAATCTCGGAAAAACGGATACTGATCAGTTCATTTGTAAAGTTTGCAATCGCCACTGAACTCTGCATCAATTCCTTATACAGGCAGGACGGAATCACCCAAAGTTCCGTATCCTTCTCAGCCTCCACAATCACTTCAAACTGAATGTTCGGCATGACGCAGGAAGCAGACAGCAGGCAGATATCCATATCCAGCAGCCGATAGAGGGTGACCTCTCTTCCATCTTCCGACAACGTGTACACGCGAAGCTGGCCGGAACGAATCAACAAAAGTCCCAGACAGTCGGAAGTACCGTGGTGAAGCGTCGTCCCTGCCTTTATCCGTCGAAGAACCGAAACCCCACGAAGCCGATCCTGTTCTTCTTTTGTCAATTTATCCCATATCGGAAAATCTTTTGCAAATTCCATGACTGTTCCTCCCGCCATCCTGCTCTTCTTTTGTCACTGCTTTCTTTATCCTTTATTGTACTTTTTCAGTATAATTCATTTTTCCTTCTCTGTCAAATATTAGTTATTGACATATGTCGAAAACAGGTTATAATAGACATATACATAATTCACACAGGATCAAAGGAGGACTTCCCTTGCCCAGACCAAAAAAATGCAGACGTATCTGCCATTTCCCCGACACGCTTTCCTTTGCCCCCTTGGAAACGAGCGGCGACCGCCCGGTGATTGTGCTCACCCTTGAGGAGTACGAAACCATCCGGTTGATTGACCGCGAGGGCTTTTCTCAGGAACAGTGCAGTGAGCAGATGAAGGTGGCGAGAACGACCATT
>JAFSBP010000265.1 GCA_017437205.1 Lachnospiraceae bacterium | reverse complement strand
ATCCTTCTCGTTCACCACACGCGCAAAGCAGGAGCCGCCGATCCTTTCTCCATGATCTCAGGCACAACCGGACTCAGCGGTGGCGTAGACGGTTCGCTGGTAATGATTAAAGACGAGCGCATGGACAACCGAGCGAAGCTCTATCTTACCGGTCGTGACACGTTGGATATGGAGCTGGAGCTCATCTTTGACCGTGCATCTTCCACTTGGCAATTCCTCGGATACGGCGGCAAAGAGCGCGTCCAGAAACGGGACCGTTTGCTCAGCGAGGTGAACGACTTTCTCGCCGACGAAGGCTCTTTCCATGGAACTGCAACGGAGTTGCTCGCGCTTCTTTCGGCCAGAACAGAAATTCAAATCAAATCGGCAAACAGCTTAACCCGCCTGCTTAATCCGCAGAAATCTTTTCTCCAGTATGAGTACGGTATCCTCTACAATCTTGAAAGAACCGGTAAGGAGCGCACGCTGCATTTAACGAAAATTTCCAATGACGATAGTGACGAGACTTTGCCCCCAGGTACTGATACCGTCACTATCGTCATAGAGTAAAAATGAGCCGATGCCACCATCGGCATTGGCTCATTTTAAGGTTAATGATATGCTTCCAACGATTACTCAGATTGTATCAAAAAAATCGAGTTGACAGCGTTTACAGGACTTTACTACTCTCTCCTTCACGATATCATCAGGTTGAATACTTCCAGAAATGAGAGGTGATAAAGGATCGTGCAAGCCACAATTATTGGCAACACTCTTTGCGCTATAATTTGCATAGCAGTATCTACAGCCGTTTTGACATGTGTTGTACATTCCAATGTCTATGCTTGCCATACAGCCACACTCTTCACGCTGATTCTTGTCCTTATCCAAATCGAGTTTGTATCCCAATAATTGTTCAAACAGATTACAATCAATACAATGTCCATGTGCTATTCCAAATTGTTCCAAATTGATTTTCTCCGCACATGATTCAACAACAAGATTATTTTTATTGGCGATTTCAACCAGACGCTCGGCCAGTTCAAACATCTCAGATGATGTTAATGGCAACAGGCCAAGATCCTTGGTATTGGATTTTGTATTTCGATACAAATCAACAAAACTTATTACACATTTCTTTGTATATCCGGAAAGTCTTTTTGCAATCTCATTAAAAAAGTTAACATGGTAATCAATAGTATACTTTGATGTCAGTAATATCGGGTCATATCGCCAAATTACTCGATCGGCACCAATTTGTTGAGAAAGCTCTTTAAAAGCTGGGATAATGATATCGTTTTTATTGGGAACATTTGCTTCAATATCTTTCCCATAAGAGTTAAGTGTAAACTGGAAGTAATACATGTAATCCCTAAGCTCACCAAGTCGCTCCATCATAGGGATAGGATTCTTTGTCCAAAACACAATTCCGTCTACAACATCGGGCGACAAAAATATCTTACTCACTTGATGGATGTTCATAGGATTCCGAACACAAACAAAGCCCTCTCTGATGCGGTTAAAAAACCAATCAGAATAATATGTAGGAATGTCCGTTCTTCTGCTTGCACTGATTATCACCTTTGAACCTCCTTCTTAATAAGCATTTGTGCACTTGCACATGTTCTGAATGGAGAATATTTATCCCACTGCGAATAATCAAAACGATTTGAATTTCGAGGAAATTCTCCCCATGAATCCTCTCCGTAAGGGTAGCCTCGAGGACAATAAAAACTCTTCGCGTTGTCGTCGCAAAAGCGCCCCTTAAAACAAACTGAATCGTCAAGTTTGTCGTACAATTGATCAAAGTATTCGCGCCCACCGCCGTATGCTGTGCCTAAGTTTATATCATTAAGGATGATATACGTGTTAGGTTGAACTTTCTCATTGTAATACCGAGCAAATGTATTGAGAAAGTTTGTGGTTTCTGCTCTTCCTGTATGTTTTTGCATGTCCGAAAAAACATATTGGAACACGATAATGTTCGGTACCCAAGTTCCTGCTGCAATGGTGTCAATAAGCTTACACGCATCTTGATAGTAAAATCTAATTTTGCAATCAGCATTTTCAAACTGCTGGATATCACGATGTACATATTTCCACACATCTTTGCTATAGTCTACACCCCGGTATTCCAACTTTTCATAAGAAAGTGTCCCGATTGAGCGAAGATAATCAATAGCAAACAAATCGGTACAGGGACCACATCCAAACGACAGCACTTTCAAATCGGACACAGCTGGCAGATCTCTGCACCGCTCAATGGCGTATACAATCTCTGATGCATAACGGCATGAATATTTACAGGTATAGACATCCGCCATATGGGTGCAATCATATTTTCTGGATGGTGCCCCCTGCGGCGCGTGAGATGGATTATGAATGTGGTCCAAACACTTCTCGCAGTCATGTGGACAGAACTCTCCATGAGAACAGTCCTGACATGATTCGTGCCTTGTATCGCCATGACGGAAATCGCATTTCGAAAGAATAGTTTGCAACATAACGACCGCACAACTCCTTTGTCTACATGTTATGTAATATTATATCAAATTTTATTCTCTATCGCAACTTTTTGTATATCTTATAATCTTATACCAAATATCCAACTGCATCAAAATTTCCGCCCTCTAGCGGTTCAACCCACTTCAAAAACCCACAAGGTTATGTTAAGCTATCGCAAGAACAGCATCACCACATCCTTTGAGCCTGCAAAGGTGGATGACATCATCGAAACCATCAATCATTTCGAAGCTGTGCGACATATAATCGATCACATTGAAGACGATCTGACACCGATTTTCATCCAACACCTGCACCAGATCCTTACATACGGCACCTATGCCGACCGAAAGGCAAAGCTGCAGCCCGGAGTGCTCCGCACAGACGATTTCAAGAAAGGCATTGTTCCAGCAAAAATCAGTAAGGAGCTCACCTCTCTCTGTAAGACCTATGAAAAGAATCCCGCCACCATTGAGCGGATCTTAGAATTCCATGTCCGTTTTGAAAAGATCCATCCCTTCAAGGATTATAACGGCCGCATCGGCCGCCTGATTATGATGAAGGAATGTCTGCGATTCAGTATCACTCCATTTATCATCGACGATAAAAACAGAGCCCTCTACCGGTACGGTATCCTCGCCTAGAGCCAGGATCACGCACCCATGATGTCCTTAGTCGAAAGAGCCCAGGAACGCTTCCGGGCCAAAGAAGAGCTCTGCAGGCTCTTCAAATACGCCCGCGAACCGGAAGAATTTGAGGAGGATGAATGGTGATGTTTAGGAGGAAAAAGAAGTATTATCTTGTTCTTACAGCTACTGAAGCCGCTCTTGCACTCCGCGCACTGCTCCACTTCCGCAACAAAGTCCTCGCGCGCAGCATCGATCCAGTGGATATCGATGGGATCATAAAACGTCTCAAATAGGTAGAACTTGAAATGTCGCTCATGAATGGTATGTAAATACTAGGATAAAATAAGATCGGATCGCATTTTATCCTTGACATCTCGTTTGGTTTAGGCTAAAATAAGATTGGATCGTGTATCTGCCTAAGGAGGTAATTGGTATGGCGTATATCAAAAGAGATATTGAGGATAAAATTCTTGCTCTATCAAAGGAGTATTCTTGTATTCTGATCACCGGTCCTCGTCAGGTCGGCAAAACTACTGTATTGAAGCAGCTCATGGACAGCAATCGTGAGTATGTGACATTGGATGATATGGAAGAGCGCGGTCTTGCAAAGAGAGATCCTGCCATGTTCCTGCAAATGCATTCTACCCCCATCATGATTGATGAGGTTCAGTATGCACCTGAATTGTTCTCTTATATTAAGATTCAAATTGATAACGGAGCTGATCCCGGCACCTATTGGCTCACCGGTTCACAGGCATTCAAGCTTATGGAACTGGCGCAGGAGTCCCTGGCCGGTCGCATTGCGATCCTGCATATGTCCAGCCTTTCACAGCACGAAATCTACGGTTCTGGTGAATGTAAACCTTTTACACTGGATTTAACGGCGCTGAAAGCTCGTGAAACCACAAACGCTCCTGCGGATATTACACAAGTTTACGAGCGAATCTGGAATGGATCCATGCCTGGTCTGATCAGTGGAAAGTTTACAGACCGCGATGTGTTCTACGCCAGCTATCTGCAAACCTACATTGATCGCGATGTTAAAGAGCAGGTACAGCTTGCGGACCCGCTTCTGTTCCGTGATTTTGTGCGCGCAGCTGCCTGCCGCGCCGGACAGATGCTGAACGTCCATGACATTGCTCAGGACGTAGGTGTGTCTGACGATACCGCGAAGCGCTGGCTTCAGGTACTGGAAAAATCGGATGTTATCTTCTTCCTTCGTCCTTATTCCAACAATCT
>JAFSBP010000264.1 GCA_017437205.1 Lachnospiraceae bacterium | reverse complement strand
GAAATAGTTGGTATTTCTGCACTCGGTCACCATGCACAGGTCTCCCAGCGTTCCCTGTTCAACAATCTCCTTCACCTTGCGGTAAAAACCTTCGTAACGATACACATGTCCTACCGCCAAAAGAGTGTTGTTCGCCTTCGCCGCCGCAATCATCTCGTCACACTCTGCCACATTAAGGGCCATGGGCTTCTCCACCAGCACCGGAATCTTTCTCTCAAGGAAATAGATGGTAACATCCTTGTGCAGGAAATGAGGCAGGTTCAAAATGACTGCATCCATCTCCACCTCTGCCGCCATCTCTTTATAATCTGTATATATTTTCGCATCGGTCCCCGCTGCCAGTTCCTCTGCCTTTTCACGCACCACGTCACAGACTGCAGCCAGACAGCACTGATCGTTTCCGTCAATCGCTTCCCTGTGCGACTTGCCGATGATGCCGGCACCAACGATTCCTATTCTCTTCATAATGAATGATCCTCCTTTGTCCATGCACGGACACTCTTTACCGTTAAGAGTTTATCATTTTTTTGGCGGTAAAACCTCTCATTTATTGTACGGTTTACACTGTTTTTTGACTTTTAATAAAAGTAGTTTTACGCTCCCAGCAGCTCCATCAGCTCATCCCTACTCATCTGACCGAGACCGCCGGTCTCGCCGTTCAAAATCGAATCTGCCAGATCACGCTTGTTCTCCTGCATCATCACAATCTTCTCCTCAATCGTATCCTTCATGATCAGTTTGTATACAGACACAGCTTTTGTCTGACCAATACGATGGGCACGGTCTGTGGCCTGATTTTGAGCTGCTTGATTCCACCAGGGATCGTAGTGAATGACCACATCTGCTCCCGTTAGATTGAGTCCGGTTCCGCCTGCCTTCAGCGAGATCAGAAAGACCGATGTATCGTCCTGATTAAACATGTTCACCATATCAACCCGTTTTTCCTTCGGCGTCGCTCCGGTAATTTTGTAATAAGAAATACCGGCCTCATTGAGATTTCTCTCCAACAGCTCCAGCATGGAGGTAAATTGGGAAAACAATAGAATTTTGTGTTCGCCCTCAATAGCACTTTGAATCAACTCCATGCATGCAAGACGCTTTGCGGAGCTCCCCTGATACTGTTCAAACAAAAGCTCCGGATCGCAGCAGATCTGCCGTATCTTCGTCAGTTCTGCCAATATCTGCAGCTTATTTTTCTGGAAATCCTCTGCGTCCTGACCGGCGATCATCCGCTGCATATGCAGTACCTGTCCGTCATACAGCTGCTGTTGCTCTGCCTCCAGCCGTGAATATCGAATCTCCTCCATCTTTTCCGGCAAATCGCGAAGTACATCGCCCTTCAGTCTTCGCAAGATGAAGGGCGCCACCATCTTTTGCAATCGTTCTGACGCATCCTCCGCCTTGCGTTTTACGATAGGTGTCTCCAGTTCTTTGCGGAAGGTATCGTATCCGTAGAGAAATCCCGGCATCAGATAGTCAAAAATACTCCATAACTCACTCAAGCGGTTTTCAATCGGCGTTCCGGTAAGTGCATACCGGTGTCTGCTTTTGATCACCTTCACCGCCTTTGCCGCGGCAGTGCTGTGATTTTTGATGTACTGAGCCTCATCCAGCACCTGATAATCAAACTCTATCCCTTCGTACTCCGCAATGTCCCGCTTCAGCAAATCGTAAGACGTAACCAGAACATCACTTTCCCGGTAGTTCCCAATCAATCCGGCACGCTCCTGCTGACTGCCCACCACCGGAGTTACCTTAAGTTCCGGTGCGAAGCGGGAAAACTCCTCATTCCAATTGTACACCAAAGACGCAGGGCATACAATCAGAGACGTTCCCTTGCGACCGTCTGCTTTCGCGCTCAAAAGCACCGAAATCATCTGCAACGTCTTTCCCAAGCCCATGTCATCCGCCAGAATTCCACCAAAACCATAGTGTTCCAGCATCTTCAACCACTTAAATCCACGCACCTGATAATTCCTCATCACCGATGCAAGGCTTGTCGGAACCTCAAACTCAGAGTCATCCACCGTCTTGAATTCCTTAATCAGGGATTTAAAGTGTTTGTCGCGGTTTAAGTATATCTGTTCTCCCTGCTCCAGCATTTTGTTCAGGTAAAGAGCTCGGTATACCGGTATCTTCATGTTGCCTTTGACAAACTCCTTAGGCGACAGGTGAAGTGTCTCTATCATCTGGCTGAGCACCTCAATATCCGCTTCGTTCACCTCGGCGAAATCCCCGTTCTTCAGCCGGTAATATTTCTTCTTTCGCTGATAATTTTTAAGAATCTGCAGCAGATCCTCCTGATCAATTTCCTCTGAGGTGATGGAGAGGTTCATAATATCACTCTCGATTGACACTCCAACCTTCAGGTTCGCTTTCCTGCGAACATTCACATTGCGAAATCTTTCTGTGGTGTGTACCTCTCCCATTGCCATGAGCCTGTCCACTCCTCCGTCCAGAAGTGAAAGCACAGCATCTTCCGAGTTTTCACAGGATAGTTCATCCTTCAGCAGATCGATATCCTTAAACAGATCATGCAGGTAATACAGTATCTCTTCCTCACGGTTTTGATTCCTGAACCATTCATACGCACGATTTTTTCTCAGATTATCCAAAAGCGACACGGTTTCCTCCCCGTAGCGCGCCTTCGGCTTGCAGGTGATCACCCCATTTTCTGCTTCCAAATAAAAGGCATACTCTGCCTCCGGCGGGATATAGGCCTGTATTAACTCCGGTTCCTTCTGTCTGACCGCCGCATTGCGCTTCAGCACCGGAAGTAGCTGATGATAAAACTCCGACAGATGTTTCCTACCTACATTGAAGGAAATTTTTCCATCCGCACCCTGATCCAGCAGTGGCTGCATTTCCCGCATAAATTCTTCGCTCACCCGGCAAAAGG
>JAFSBP010000024.1 GCA_017437205.1 Lachnospiraceae bacterium | reverse complement strand
TTTATGAGAGTGAGTGGCTGCGGTATGTATTTCGCATCCCGCTGTTTGCCTACCTATGATAGACGAAAAGACTCCCGGAGTGACTGTAATTGCAGTCATTCCGGTTTTTGTTTAGCAAAGAGCTGAACCGGCTTTTTGTGCAAACGTCTCTTTTTGCACTGATGGGCATACAGACAGCACATTTAGCTAGGCGTATGTTTACGCAGAAAGAAGGAGACGTACATGAAGAGAAAATGGAAAGCGATGGACCTCGCAGTGATGGGGTTGCTGATTGCACTTACTATCATTGCGAGCAAGTATCTGAAAATTGAGATCGGAACCATGTACCGGGTAAATTTCAGCAGCGCATTTATTATGCTGAGCGGTATCTGGCTGGGACCGATTGGAGGTGCGATTGTTGGCTTGATCTCAGATTTGCTGGGATGTGTGATGGCTGGTTATGCGATCAATCCGCTGTATACCATGATGCCGGTTATGGTCGGAGTGTTCAGTGGTTTTGCAGAGCCGATTATCCGGAAGACAAAGCAGGTGTGGGTTTATGGTCTGATCGTTTTGGGCATTACCGTGGTGACATCAATGTTTTACGGAACGTGGGCGCTTATCGTATGGCCTGGAAGCTATGCATACGGACAGCCGTTTTTCCTTCATTTCCCTGGTCGTGTGGCACAGGGGCTGATCACTACGGTGATGAATACGGCGGTTGTTTATCTGCTCTACAGAAGTCAGGTGACAGTAATTTTGAACAGTCAAACTGCGAGACAACCTGAGAAGATTGATTAAATGATTAGTGGCTGAGTGAAGGTTAGTTCCTTTCACTCAGCCACACATTAATTTCTGCGCCAATTAAAACAATCTGCATACACACATAAGTCCAAAGGCAGAGCAGAATGAGTGCTGTAAGACTGCCGTAGAGATGTGAATAGTTGGCAAAGTTGTCAATGTAGATCGAATAGAAAAAGGAAAACAAGACCCAGCCAAGAGCGGCGAACGCAGCGCCGGGAAGTTGATCCTTAAACTTAAGTTTTCTGTCCGGAAGGACGCGGTAAAATAGCGCAAAAAACAGCGTAAAAACAACGACAGACAATAGCGAGCGAAAACTCATGATTAAGTCGATGATTCTGCCCAGCAAAGGGAAAACGTGCGTCAATAGTATTTTGATTCGATTTCCGAAGATTAAGAGGACAAGACTTGACAGTACAATACCGATGAAAGCAGCTGTGTAAGCAACCGCCAGCAATCGTCGCACGATAAATTGAGGGCGCTGTCTTGCGTGATAGATTTTATTCACTCCCAGTTCCAGTGCGTAGATTCCCTTCGATGCGGACCAAAGAACCGTTAGAGCGGAAAATGAAATGATGACGGTGGATGCGCTATTGTACAGTTCATCAATCAGATTAATAACATAGGAATTCAGAGAATCGGGAACAATCTCCAAAATGGCGGTCATAAGATCCGCCTGGGAGGTTGGGGAGATGTATTGCACCAGAGTCACCAAAAGCATGATCAGCGGGATCGCGGAGATAATCATGAAGAAGGACGACTGCGCGGCATATACGGTGATTTGATCCTTGGCACACCGTTTTGTGAGCGTATAAATGAATTTGATCAGAGAAACCAATATATTCACCTCTATGATTATGATATGATGCAGACCGGTAAATGGTCATTTGAACTCATTCAGTTGTATTTAGTATAGGTTGGAGACAGAAAAAAAATTAAATGAATTT
>JAFSBP010000263.1 GCA_017437205.1 Lachnospiraceae bacterium | reverse complement strand
TTTTGCGTTCACAAAATCTTTAAATTCAACGACTATCGTCTGGTCTATCAGCGTGTGTTAAATCAGTCCATGTTCCAGATGGAAGAGGCAAAAGTGAGTGTGACCGAGACAAGCCGCGGAAAAATTGCGGCTGATACCCGTATCATCAGTGAGAAAAAAGGCTTTGAATATCTGA
This sequence comes from Lachnospiraceae bacterium, assembly GCA_017437205.1. GTDB lineage: Bacteria > Bacillota > Clostridia > Lachnospirales > Lachnospiraceae > RGIG423. The sequence continues at coordinate 3,282 of JAFSBP010000263.1, read as the reverse complement.
ACGAGTTGTTTGTCAAGCGTCACCGCAAGATTTTGTGGAAGAAGGCGAAATGGATCGGGCTTGTGTGCCTTGCGATTATCGTCATCGCGCAGGCGGGAATGTTATTCTTTCCGCAGATAAAACAGTCGATTAATGAGGGAATCTTGCGTATTTTACCGGTGTTTGCCTTTGTGCTCTACGGCATCAATGGAGGCACGGAATTTACCCAGGCGCTGTTTGTCAATTGTGATCACAGTCTTTTGACCTACTCGTTTTATAAGCAGCCGGAGAGTATTCTGAAGTTGTTTACCATCCGCTTAAGGGAGATCATCAAAGTAAATCTGTTTCCCGCAAGCATTATTGCGGTTGGAATGGCGTTGATTCTGTTTGCTTCCGGCGGTACGGATAACCCGCTGAATTATGTGGTGATTTTGGCCTCCATCATCTGTATGAGCATCTTTTTCTCGGTGCATTATCTTACAATCTATTATCTGCTGCAGCCCTACAATGCTGGGACGGAGATCAAAAGCGGAACGTATCAGATAGTGTTGTTTCTGACGTACTTTGTATGTTATATGCTAATACAGGCGGAGATGACTACGCTAGTGTTCGGAATCATGGCGATCGTGTTCTGCGTGCTGTACTGCGCGGTGGCGTGTGTGCTGGTGTACAAGTTTGCCCCGAAAACGTTTCGGATCAGAAATTGAGTTGGAGGAACAGTCATGGGTGAAATGAGCGGAGTAAACAAGACCATGTATATCCCGTTGTGTGGCAAGGCGATGGTAAGCAAGAAAGGAATCATTTTAAAGGATCCTATGGCCGAGATGATTTGGGATAAGGAAGGTTTTTGCCTGAAGGGAAAAGCAAAGTCAAAATGGCTGGCTTATTACATGAGTATGCGGGCTGCTGTTTATGATGCATGGACAAAAACACAATTGGAGGCTCATCCAGACGCAGTTGTGCTACACTTGGGATGCGGGATGGACAGCCGCTGTCTTCGCGCCGGAAAAAATGCAAAGCTTTGGTATGATGTGGACTTTCCGGAAGTAATCAAGGAGAGAATGAAATATTATCCTAAGTCTGAGCGGTATCAGATGATCGGCGCGGATGTGTGCGAGAAAGAGTGGATTGACAATGTGCCGAGAGCGGCTGAGGCAATCGTGATCATGGAGGGAATTAGCATGTATCTGCCTATGCGTGGTTTGATAGAGTTGCTTGGCGCACTGAGGATTCATTTTGGAGAAATGCATCTTTTGATGGACGCTTATACCGAGTTTGCGGTAAAGGCATCGAAAGTGAAGAATCCCATCAAGGAGGTGGGAGCTGTGGCCATCACAGGGATAGATTATCCGGAGTATATTGCAGAGCAGAGCGGACTTACGTATGTGCGGGAACACAGTATGACGCCGGTGAAGTTGATTAAGGAGCTGCCCAAATCGGAGCAGAAGATTTTTAAAACACTCTACGGGGGCAGGATGGCGAGAAAATTGTATCGGATGTATGAGTATGTCTGGAAGTGAACAAAGGCTTAGGGAATGGGTACATTTATAAACCTCTTGAAATTTTTTACAATAATGGCTAAAATAGAACTATCTTACAAATCAGCCGAAATAAGGGATTTCGCTGAATCAAGGAGGACAAGATGGAATTTTTACGGTTTCTTGAGGGGCTTCGTACCCCGTTCATGGACACGCTGATGTCTTTGATCACTCAATTGGGTGATGAGTTGTTTTTTATGGTGATCGCAATCACCATGTTCTGGTGTATTGATAAGCGTCGCGGTTATTATCTGCTCAGTGTTGGCTTTGTGGGAACAGTATTGAATCAGTTCTTGAAGCTTGTATTCCGTGTTCCCCGCCCTTGGGTGCTGGATCCTGATTTCACAATTGTGGAGAGTGCGAGAGAGGCGGCGACCGGTTATTCCTTCCCCAGCGGACATACCCAGAATGCTGTGGGCACCTTCGGTGGCGTAGCCCGCAGCTCGAAGAAAAGATGGGTGCAGATCGTCAGCATCGTGATTCTGTTGCTGGTATCTTTTTCACGTATGTATTTGGGAGTGCATACGCCGAAGGATGTGGGTGTTTCCTTTGTGATTGCAGTGATCTTGCTGTTGGTGCTCTATCCGTTATTTTTAAAGATGGATGAAAAGCCGAAGATGATGTACTGGATGTTTGGTGGGATGACGATGCTTGGCGTCGCTTACCTGCTGTTTGTGACCTTGTACCCCTTCCCTGCGGATGTGGACGCAGCGAATCTTGCCTCCGGCACGAAGAATGCATATACTCTGCTTGGCGCCACCCTCGGTGTGCTGGTAGCGTACCATGTGGATCGGACACATACAAATTTCTCCACAAAAGCACCGCTTCCCGGACAAATATTAAAGGTAGTGATCGGACTGGCGCTCACATTGGCAGTCAAGGCGGGTGCGAAGCCGGTACTGAATATGTTGTTAAATGGACATCAGGCGGCAAATTTGATACGATATTTCCTTATGGTGATCGTTGCCGGAGTTCTCTGGCCGATGACCTTTAAATGGTTTGCGAAAATCGGAAAGAAATAAGTCTTGTATTTCATAATATACAGAGTTCTATGGCAAAAAAAGGTTGAAATCTGACGGATACAGTGTTAAAATATTACCAACTGTGTACAATGCAATGAGTATTTGGGCGAATACGATTGTCGATAAGGAGGATGCAATATGTACAAGATTTTGAAAGTGGAGCAGTTGAATCCGATTGTTCTGCTGATGGAGGTCGAGGCGAAGCGTGTCGCAAAAAGCTGCCAGCCTGGCCAGTTCGTTATTGTAAAGCTGGATGAAAAGGGCGAGAGAGTTCCACTTACCATCTGTGATTATGACCGCGAGGCAGGCACGGTAACCATCGTGTTCCAGCCGATCGGTGCTTCAACCCAGAAGTTCGCTAAGCTTCAGGCCGGCGATTACTTCATGGATTTTGTAGGACCTCTTGGACGTCCCTCTGATCTGATTGATGAGGATATCGAGGAACTGAAGAAGAAAAATATCCTGTTTGTAGCAGGTGGTGTTGGTACAGCACCCGTTTATCCGCAGGTGAAGTGGCTCCATGGGCACGGCGTGAAGGCCGATGTTATCGTTGGTGCGAAGACGAAGGATTTGGTGATTCTGGAGAAGGAGATGGAGGCTGTTGCCGGAAATCTCTATGTAACCACCGATGACGGTTCCTACGGCAGAAGCGGTATGGTAACCCAGGTTATCAAGGATTTAGTGGCTGAGGGCAAGGCGTATGATCTTTGTGTGGCGATCGGTCCCATGATTATGATGAAGTT